>CAJYHU010000462.1 GCA_913774655.1 uncultured Luteibacter sp.
ACGACATGGGATGACCGGGGTGGGGTTGGACGAAACCGGAGCATGCCCGGCGCGGCGGCCTACGACGGTGTTATAGCGGAACGGCGGCCCCGTTCCATGGCGACGGCCACATTATCCGTGATCCACGTGACGCCGTCGCCAGAACGGGGGTACGAGGCTGCGCCGGGACACGGCCACGGCGAGGCAGGCCGCGGTGAGGGTGGAACCGAGCGCCAGGGTCACCACCGAGGCCTCGACGCCGAAGGCGCCTCCGGTCAGCCAGACCGGTCCCTGCAGGTGTGAGGCAAGCAGGCCATGCTGGTCGAAGCCGGACACCGGGATACCGTAGAGCGGGCCCTGCGCGACGTTCCATGCCGCGTGGGCCCCCATGCAGACCCACAGCGAGCGGGTCACGTGAAACAGCAGGCCGAAGAACAGACCCGCTTCCAGGGCGATGGCCAGGGCGCTCCATGCCGTGGCGTTCGGGTTCCACAGGTGCCCGCCGCCGAACACGATCGCCGAGACGAGCAACGCGGCCCAGGTGCCCAGGCCTTCCTCGACGAGGCGGAAGATCACCCCCCGGCTCACGATCTCCTCGCCGACGCCCGCGCCCACGCCAAGTACCAGAATCGGACCGAGCCAGTGCACGTCGTGGTTCACGCCGTCCACGACGTAGGCGCCCATGGCCCCTAAGGCACCCGTCACGAGGGACACCGCGGCGAGGCCGCCGGCCAGGCCCAGCAGCAGGTGCGGAACCGCCTTGCGAGGGGCGAGTTCGGTCAGGCGGCGCGATTCGATCGAGCGGACCAGCAGCACGTAGGCCAGCACGATCGGGAGCAGGCGCAGGGCTTCGATCAGCGGTGTCACCTCGTTGAAGGGGATGTCGCCGTGGGGCAGGCCCAGCCCGGCGTAGACGCGGCCCACGACGAGGCCGATCAGCGCCGCGCTGACGAAGAAGATCACCAGGCGGCCGGGTACCGAGCGGACGATGCGCGCGGGGAGGCCGGGAGAGGGGGCGGTCGGCGTCATGTCTGCCTCGTTCTGGGGTTGCGCGGGGAGTCTACGCAGGCATGATGATGGCGGATACATGCCTCGTCCCTTTCGCGCCGCGCCCTTCCGGACCCCCTCATGAGCCAGCTCAGCCCGAACGATCCGGCCAGCCCGACGAACCGCCGCGAACAGGTCTTCCCCCACCTGGACGCCGACATGGCGTCGCGCATCGTCGGGTACGGCATCGAAGAGCGCGTGCCGGCCGGCACGACCCTGTTCCGGCGCGGGCAACGCCACATCGATTGCTTCTTCGTCATCGAGGGGTCGATCGAGATCTTCGACCTGGACGAGCTGGGCGAGCCGAATATCTTCGTGGTGCACGGGCCGAACCAGTTCACCGGCGAAGTCGACCTGTTCGGCGATCGCCAGGCCCTGGTGAACGGGCGCACCGGAACGGACAGCCGCCTGATCCGCATGGATACGGCAAGCTTCCGTCGGCTGGTATCCACCGAGCCGGACATCGGTGAGGTGCTGATGCGAGCCTTCATCCTGCGTCGCGTGGAGTTGATCCAGACCGGGACAGGCGGCGTGACGCTCGCCGGGTCCGCACACGCGGCCGATACCGTGCGCCTGCGCAGCTTCCTCATCCGCAATGGTTACCCCTACCGGCTGCTCGACACCGACGTCGACGATGACGCGCGGCGACTGATCGACGGCTGCGGCATCGACGCTGCGGAGTGCCCGGTGGTGATCCTGCCGGACCGCCGCGTGATGCGCTGCCCGACCACGGCTGAGCTGGCCGAGGAGCTGGGCATCACCATCGAGCTCGACCCCACGCATACCTACGACGTGGCCGTGATCGGCGCGGGGCCCGCCGGCCTCGCGGCGGCCGTCTACGCCGCCTCGGAGGGGCTGGATACCCTGGTGCTTGAGTCGCTGGCCCCCGGCGGGCAGGCAGGTACCAGCTCGAAGATCGAAAACTACCTGGGGTTCCCTACCGGCATCTCCGGCCAGGCGCTCGCCGGTCGCGCCCACGTGCAGGCGATGAAGTTCGGCGCGCACGTGGCCGTGGCCCGTTCGGTCGAGCGCATGGATTGCGCCGGGCGTCCCTATCGCCTGCACCTGGACAACGGCGACACGGTCGCCGCGCGTTCCGTGGTCATCGCCACCGGGGCCCGCTACCGCAAGCTCGACCAGGTGGATTACACGCGGTTCGAGGGGCAGGGCGTGCACTATGCCGCGACCGCGATGGAGGCGACCCTCTGCGGCGGCGAGGAGGTCGTGGTGGTGGGCGGCGGCAACAGCGCCGGCCAGGCGGCGGTGTTCCTCGCGCGCACGGCGGCCCATGTGCATGTGCTGGTGCGTGGCGAGGGGCTCGCGGCCACGATGTCCGATTACCTCGTGCAGCGCATCGAACAGTCGCCGCGCATCACCTTGCATCCGCATTGCCAGGTGGATCACGTCGACGGCGACACCTACCTGCGGGAGGTCGGCTGGTTCTGCACCCGCGGCGGTCCGCCGGTGCGCTAGAAGATCGGCAGCCTGTT
>CAJYHU010000463.1 GCA_913774655.1 uncultured Luteibacter sp.
TGGATCTCGTGCATGGCGAGCTCTGGCAGGCCAGCGTGGCGGGCCTGGCCCGACTCGACGCGTCCCGCCGTACGATGCGCCGCGTGGAGGGCGTGGCGGCCGGCAGGATCAACGCCTTCGAACCCGATGACGAAGGTTTCTGGGTGGTCCGTCCGGATGTCCTGGAGCATTACGCATGGGACGGACGCGCCGCCTCGCTCGACCGCAGCTTCGGCGGTGGCGACGGCTTTCCCACCAACGACATCCTCAATATCCGGCGCGATCTCGCCGGGCGCCTCTGGCTCTACGGGCAGACCGGCGTCTGGCGCTTCGACCCGGCGCACGCGTCGTTCCGCCGCTTCGGATTGGCCGACGGCCTGTCCAACGGCGAGTTTACCCACCCCGTCACGGTGCAATTGGCCGACGGCAGCATGTACGGCGCCACCCTGGGGGGACTGGTCGGCTTTCGGCCGGATCGCCAGCGCGATCACGCCCATCGTCCCTCGCTCGCCGTGCTTGGGGCCACCGTCTCGCGGGAGGGGCGCCGTGAGGCCTTGCCGATCGAGGACGGCCTGCTGCGCATCGGCTGGAACGACCGCGACCTGGAAATCCGCGCGCGGGCGCTGTCGTTCGTCGACCCCGACGATCACCGCCTTCGGGTGACCCTGGAACGAGACGGCGACGCGATCCAGGCCGTGACCGGGCGCGCCGGCGACTATCGGCCGGGCCCAATCGCTCCCGGTCGCTATCGGCTGGTGTTCGTGGGCATGCCGCGCGAACCCGCCGCCGTGTCCTCGGTGCCGCTGGACATCCGCGTCGACGCCCCGCCGTGGATGCGCTGGTGGGCGTGGATGGCCTACGCCGGTGCTGTCGCGGTGGCGGCCGGTGCGGGCGTGCGCCGCACGCGTCGGCGGGTCCGGCAGGCGATGCGGTTGCGGCTGGCCGAGCAGGAGCGGCAGCTGGCCGAGCAGGCCAATGCGGCGAAGACGGAGTTCATGGCGACACTCGGTCACGAGATACGTACGCCGATGACCGGCGTGCTCGGCATGGCCGAACTGATCGCCCAGACGCCGCTCGACCCGACGCAACGCACCTATGTGGAAGCGGTCCGGCGTTCGGGCGCGACGCTGTTGCGGCTGATCAACGACGCGCTGGACATCAGTCGCATCGAGTCGCGTCAACTGGTGCTGGAAAACGAGGTGGTGCCGGTCAGGACGCTCGCCGACGAGGTGGTGGCGCTGGCTGGCAGCACCGCGCGAGCCAAGCAACTCGCGTTGACCGCGGCCGTCGATGCCGACGTGCCCGAGGCCGTGGTTGGCGACACCGTGCGGTTGCGCCAGATCCTGCAGAATCTGGTGAACAACGCAGTGAAATTCACCGAGCGAGGGGCCGTCTCGCTGCACGTGGGATGGATTGACGACCACCTGGTGGCCACCGTGAGGGACACCGGCCCCGGCATGTCCGGTGAATTGCTGGGTCGGCTGTTTTCTCGCTTTTCCCAGGGCGGCTCTCCCCAGCGCGCCGAGGGCTCGGGCTTGGGCCTCGCCATCTGCCATGAGCTATGTGCGCTCATGGGAGGCAGTGTGACGGTGGACAGCCGGCCGGGTCACGGCAGCGTGTTCGTCGTGCGACTTCCCTTGGCGCCGAGCGTCGCGGAACGCGGTGTACCGACACCGGCACCGGTCGGGGGTGTCAGGTGCCGGCGGCTTCTCGTGGTCGAGGACGATCCCATGATCGCCGAGGTCATGCTCGGCCTGCTCCGCCAGCGGGGACATGAGGTGACGATGGTCGGCGATGGACTGAGCGCCATGTCGGCGTTATCGCAGGCGTCGTTCGATGTGTTGCTGCTCGACCTCGACCTTCCGATGGTGAGCGGCTTTCAGGTCGCCCGCATGGTGCGGCGCATCGCCCACCTTGACGCCATGCCGATCGTGGCCGTGACGGCGCGCTCGGCCGGCGACGAGAATGCCGCGGTGCGCGAGGCGGGCATGGACGGCCTGGTTCGCAAGCCCATGACCGGCGCCGACCTCGACGCCGTGCTGGACACGGTTTCGCGGTCGGCCGCGCTAGCCGAAGCGCCTGAAATAGGCGAGGGCGCCGACGACCAGCAACGTCGTGGGTAGCAGGTTCGCCAGCAGGGGCGACAACCCGTAGACGGTGCCGAAGTTGACCATCGCACCCTGGAGGAAATACCAGCCGATCGCCAGGATCACGCCGATGAAGAGGCGCTTGCCGAAGCCGCCCGAGCGCAGCGAACCGAACGCGAACGGCATGGCGCACAGCACCAGAACCAGGGTGTTGATGGCGAACAGGGCGCGCCCCCAGAAAGCGACCGCGTAGGCCCCCGGGTTTTGTCCGTTGGCTTCGAGGTAGCGCATGTTGCGGCGCAGGTCGGCCATCGAGAGGTATTCGGGGTGGATCACCGACTGCTCGAGCACGTGGGGATTCAGCCGCGATGCCCAGGTCTGCGTGGGCTGCTGCGACGAATGCGTGCCCTTGTCGTCGAGCGTGGTGGTGCGCACGTTGGACATCACCCACTTGTTGCCGTCGTGGATGGCGCTGTCGCCGTGGGAGAACTCCTGCACCTGGCCGTCGGGCGTGAAGGTGAAGACACGCACATCGACCAGCTTCACCGTGGTGTGGTCGCCATCCTGCACGGCGATGGCCGACTTGGCGTTGATGATCTTGCCCGCGTCGCGCGCCCACAGCCCGCTGCTGGTGGCGCCGAGGTTGCTCGAACGCATGCGCACCTGGATGGCCTGGGCGTGCTGGTCGCCATAGGGCGCCGCGGTTTCGCCCATCACCACCACGCCGAGGGTCAACACGGCGATGACGCCGGCGGCCGACGCGGCGATGCGCAGCTTGGACATGCCCGCGGCGCGCAGCGCGGTGAGCTCGCCGGTGGCGGCCAGGCCGCCCAGGCCGAGCAGGCCGCCGATCAGGGCGGCGTTGCTGAACATCTGGTAGAGCCGGCGCGGCACCGTCAGCATGATGTAGGCGATGGCGTCGTAGAGCGTGAAGCCGTTCTTGCCGATGTTGCCGAGCTGGCGCACGAACTGGGTGAGGGCGTCGAAGCCGGTCAGCACCAGCCATACGAGCAGCAGCGTGCCCAGCACGCTCATGCCGATCAGCCGGTCGGCGCGCTTGATCGTCAGGGCGCTCACGCGGCGGCTCCCTTGACCCGGCGCGCGGTGTTCTGCCGCCAGAAGAACCAGACCGCCACGGCGAAGACGATCGCGTGGAGGATCCAGATCGGGATCGAGGTGTGAAGGTGCTCCTTGATGATCTGGGCACGGGCGATCAGCTGCCAGATCACGTAGATGAAGTAGGCCAGCACCGCGATGAGCAGGCGGCCGTAACGCGCGTCGCGAGGCGCCTGCCGGGACATCGGCAGCACCATCATCATCAGCACCACCGTGCTCACCGGGGCGGCGAAGCGCGACACGAGTTCGCCGAGCGAATCGGCGTCGCGGGCCTTGAACAGGTCGAGCGTGGTGGACTCGTGCGCCGGATCGGTGTCGCTGTCGTCGTCGGCGATGCTCGACAGCGAGGCGTCGTTGCGCTCGTACTTCATGCGGCGCCAGTTGTCCGAGCCCAGCGGAATCTCGAACTGCCAGCCGTCGTAGAGGGCCAGGAAGCGGTTCTGGCCGTCGCTCTCCTGGTACATGCGGCCGCTCTTGGCGTTGACCACGCGCACCTGCACGTTGCCGGCGGAATCGGTGTGGTCGGAGGCCAGGAAGGTCTTGCCCAGGACCGTGCCGTCGCGGCTCAGGCTGTCGACGAAGATGATGCCGCCCTTGCCGGGGAGTTCGGTGAACCGGCCCGCGTCGAGACCGGCGGCGATCACCGATTTGTTGGCGGCGGCGATGACCTGGTCGGCGGTACGCGCCGAGAGCGGGCCCAGCCACAGGGCCACGGTGCCCACCACGAGGGTGGCGATCACGGTGAGGATGGCCACCGGCCGCAGCATGCCCCGCGGCCCCATGCCCGAGGAGGCGAGTACGTGCATCTCGCTCTCGCGGTACATGCGGCCCAGGGCGATGAGCGTGCCCAGGAACGCCGACATGGGCAGCAGGGTAGACAGGAGGTCGACCATCTGCAGGCCGAGCACCTCGAACATCACGCTGGGCTGGATGCTACCGTTGGCGACCTTCTGCAGCACGGTGGCGAAGGCGCCGCCGGCGAAGATGACCAGCAGCACCACGGCCGTCGCGATGACGCCATAGGCAAGTTCACGCAGGAAATAGCGGTCTAGGATGCTGAGCATTTGGTAGAATTGGCGGTTCGTGCCGCGTCAGTCCTGGCCGGCAATCCTTAAGTCTAGCCTGTCCGGGCCCCGGCGGGCTTTCGCAGGGCAGTTAGCTATGACGGTTCAGTTCAGCCTCGGTTCCAACGCTCCCGAATCGACCGCCACCCCGGTGGCCGTGGTCGGCGTCTACGAGAACGGTATCCTGACCAGCGCCGCCGCGCGCATCGACACCGCCGCCGGCGGGGCGATCAAGCGACTGGTCGAAGCCGGCGACGTCACCGGCAAACCGGGCAACGTGGTGACCCTCCTGCAGCCTTCCGGCGTGGCCGCGGCCCGCGTGCTCATCGTGGGCCTGGGCGCGCAGAAGGGCTTCGATGCCGGCCGTTACCAGCGGGTCACCCTCGAGGCGGCGCGCGCCATCGGTCGACTCCCGGTCACCGAGGCCACCAGCTGGCTGACCGAGATCGACGTCCCCGGCCGCGACGCGGCCTGGCGCGTCCGTGTCGGCGCCCTGGCGATCGACCACGCCGCCTACCGCTACACCGCCACGGTCAAGCCGCGCGACAAGGCCCCGCCCGAACTCGCCTCGGTCACCCTCGTCGCCCCCGCCGACGCGGAGCCGGGCCTCGTCCAGGCCCGTGCCATCGCCGAAGGCGTGCGCTTCGCCCGCGAGCTGGCCAACCTGCCGCCAAACATCTGCAACCCCG
>CAJYHU010000464.1 GCA_913774655.1 uncultured Luteibacter sp.
CGGGTCAAGCAGATCCAGCGCCAGCTCTACGAACAGTGGGGCGTGCTCGAAACGCTCACGCCGGCCGAATACCTGCAGTTCCGCGACGTGCTGGGGCCCTCGTCGGGGTTCCAGTCGCTGCAATACCGCATCGTGGAGTTCATGCTCGGCAACAAGCACGCGGGCATGTTGCAGGTGTTCGAGCACGATCCCGTGGCGCATGCCAGGCTGCACGCGGTATGGCAGGCGCCCGGCCTCTACGACGAATACCTGCGCTACCTCGCGCGCCGCGGGCATGCCGTGCCGGCGTCGATCCTGGCGCGCGACGTCTCCCAGCCATGGCAATCGCAGCCCGGCCTGCTGCCGTTGCTGCGGCGCATCTACGAAAATACTTCAACGTTCTGGCCGGAGTACCACCTCAGCGAATTGCTGGTGGACATCGAGGAATCCTTCCAGCTCTGGCGCTTCCGCCACATGAAGACCGTCGAGCGCATCATCGGCTTCCGCGAGGGCACCGGGGGCTCGTCCGGCGTGGCCTTCCTGCGCAAGGCGATCGAGCAGAGTTTCTTCCCCGAACTGATCGAAGTCAGGACGATCCTGGGTTCGTAAGATTTGACGGATAAGGCGTAGGCGGTTACACACACGCATCTCGACGCCGCTTCACGCACTACGAGGAACGCCATGACCGCCCCAGCCGACGCCCGGGCCGTGCCCGATTACCCGCAGACCCTGGGCCATCCGCGTCCGCTCTGGATGCTGTTCATGACCGAGTTCTGGGAGCGCTTCGCCTTCTACGGCATGCGCTGGGCGCTCACGCTCTACATCGTGGCGGAGTTCTTCTCCGGCGACGCCTCCGGCCAGGGGTATGCCAGCCGCACCTACGGCGCCTACCTGGCGTTGGTGTACGCGTCGGCCATTTTCGGCGGGTACGTCGCCGACCGCGTACTCGGCTACCAGCGCTCGATCCTGCTGGGCGCCGTGGTGATGGGCGCGGGCCTGTTCATGGTGATGGTGCCCGAGCGCGACGTGTTCCTCGCCGGCCTGGCGACGGTGATCGTCGGCAACGGCCTGTTCAAGCCCAACATCTCGTCGTTGGTGGGGCAGATCTACCCGGTGGGCGACGAACGTCGCGACCGCGGCTTCACCATCTTCTACATGGGCATCAACATGGGCGGCTTCCTCGCCCCGCTGGTCACCGGCTGGATCGCCTCGGTGATGACCAACACGCCGTTGCAGCAGAACTACCGCGCGGTGTTCCTCTCCACCGGCATCGGCATGGCGATCTGCTTTGTCTGGTTTCTCATCGGTCGCAAGCAGCTCAAGGGCGTGGGACTGCCGCCGCCCGAGCGGCACGGCGGCAAGAGCCTCGTCGCCGTAGGGGTCGGTATCCTCGTCGCCATCCCGCTGGTTTACCTGCTCATGGCCCAGGCCGGCGCGATCTTCATCGCCTGGCTGCTTGGCATCCTCTTCATCGGCGTGGCGGCGATGCTGGTGATCGAGGCCGTGCGCCACGATCGCATCCAGATCCATCGCGTCATCGCGATGCTGCTGCTGTTTGCCTTCAACGTGCTGTTCTGGATGTTCTTCGAGCAGGCGGGCAGTTCGTTCAACTTCCTGGCCCAGAATATCGTCGACCGGCAGATGTTCGGTTGGGAATTCCCCACCGGCTGGTTCCAGTCGGTGAATTCGGCGGCGATCCTCGTCTTCGCCCCGATCGTGGCGTTGGCCTGGGCCTTCCTGGCGCGGTTCCGCAAGGAGCCCTCGATCCCGCGCAAGTTCGGCCTGGGCCTGATCTTCAACGCGCTGGGCTTCCTGGTGCTGATGTATGCCCTGAAGAGCCTGGTCGATGGCCGCGGCCTCATCCCGTTCTGGCCGCTGGCGGCCTGCTACGTGGCGCAGACCATCGGTGAGCTATGCCTGTCGCCGATCGGCCTGTCGACGGTGACCAAGCTGGCACCCCTGCGCGTGGTGGGCCTGGCGATGGGTGGCTGGTTCCTCTCCACCGCCATCGGCAACAATCTCTCGGGGCTGCTCGCCGGCCACATCAGTGGCGAAAACGGCATGACCGTCGCCTCCGCCCTCTCCGGCTTCACCTTCAGCTTCGAGCTACTGGTGGGCGCGGGGATCGTGTTGTTCCTGATCGCGCCGTTGATCAATCGGTTGATGCACGGGATCAAGTGATTTTTGGGGGATGGGGGGCGCCCCCACTTCCCATCCCCCATCCCCCGCTTGTTCCCATCCCCCGCTTACCCCATCAACTTATCCAGAATCCGGTCCAGCCAAACCCGCTCCTCCTCATCGAGCTTCTCCAGCACGTCCCGCTCGTGCTGCCGGGCGCGGGGGGCGACTTCGTCGTGGATGGCCCAGCCGGCGTCGGAGAGTTTCAGCACCGAGCGGCGCTTGTCCGAGCCGTGGATGCCCCGGTCGACCCGGCCGGCGTCCACCAGGCGCGCCACCGCGCGGCTGACTGCCACCTTGTCCATGCGCGACCGGTCGACGACCTCACGGGCGGAAATCTCGGGAAACCGGGCGAGGATCGTCATCACGCGCCACTCCGTCATGCTGAGTTCGAAGCGGTCCTGGTAGTCCGCCGCGATGCTCTGGCTGACCGTGTTCGACAGGATGGACAGCCGATAGGGCAGGAACCGTTCGAGGTCGAGCGGGGCGTGGGCGGGGACGGTTTCGTGGGACATGATGCTGCGCCGGTCCTTGCAATTGGTTACAGATGAAACTATAAGGTCGGAGTACACGGCGCAAGCCGCGCCCACGCCTGCCAGGAGTATCGCCCATGAGCGCCCAGCCCAACATCGGTATGGAAGTCACCACCTTCGAGAATCCCCAGGGGGTCGATGGCTTCGAATTCGTGGAATTCGCCGCGCCGGACGCGACGCTGCTGCACGACCTGTTCCCCCGCCTCGGTTTCACCCGCGTGGCGACGCACAAGACCAGGCGCATCTCGCTCTACCGCCAGGGCGACTGCAATTTCCTCGTGAATGAAGAGCCGAACTCGTTCGCGGCGGATTTCGCCGCCAAGCACGGCCCCTGCGCCTGCGGTTTCGCCATCCGCTTCAACCGCCCGGCCGCCGACGTGCAGGCGACCGCGATGGGCAACGGCGCCGAGAAGATCGAACACTTCACCGATACGCTCGCGCTGGACGTGCCGACCATCAAGGGCATCGGCGACGCCTGCCTCTATCTCATCGACACCTACGGCCCCAAGGGCGACTGCTTCGAAGCCGAGTACGACTTCCTGCCGGGCGTGGACCGTCGTCCGAAGGGGTTCGGCCTGACCTTCATCGACCACCTCACGCACAACCTCTACTTCGGCAACATGCAGAAGTGGTCGGATTACTACGAGCGACTGTTCAACTTCCGCGAGATCCGCTACTTCGACATTAAGGGCGCGAAGACGGGCCTCGTGTCCAAGGCGATGACGGCGCCGGACGGCCTGGTGCGCATCCCGCTCAACGAGTCGTCCGACGAGAAGTCGCAGATCAACGAATATCTCAACGAATACAAGGGTGAGGGCATCCAGCACATCGCCCTTTTCACCGACACGATCTACGAGACGGTCGAAGCCATGCGTGAGCAGGGCGTCGCCTTCCTCGATACGCCGGACACCTACTTCGAGGTGATCGACGAGCGCATTCCGAACCACGGCGAGGACGTGCCGCGCCTGCGCAAGAACAAGCTGCTGATCGACGCCGATCCGGAAACCAAGACCAAGCTGTTGCTGCAGATCTTCACGCAGAACAACATCGGTCCGATCTTCTTCGAGATCATCCAGCGCAAGGGCAACGAGGGCTTCGGCAACGGCAACTTCCAGGCGTTGTTCGAGTCGATCGAGCGCGACCAGATGCGCCGCGGCGTCCTCTGATCCCGTTGGAGGGGGCGCCCCGTGCGATGGCCTGTCCATCGCCACCGGCGCGCTCCCTCGATCGCAGGCAACCATCGTCATCAGGACCCTCACGATGAGCCACACCGACGATACCCACGGATACCAGACCGGTTTCGGCAACGAATTCGCTACCGAGGCGGTGGCGGGGGTGCTGCCCACGGGCCAGAACTCGCCACAACGCGTGGGCAAGGGCCTTTACGCCGAGCAGTTGAGCGGCAGCGCGTTTACCGCGCCGCGCCACCGCAACCTGCGCAGCTGGCTCTATCGCATTCGCCCGGCCGCGCAGCACTCGCCGTTCGACGAGATGGCGCATGCCACGTGGCACAACCGCTTCGACGAGGCGCCGGCCACGCCGAACCAGCTGCGCTGGGATCCGCTGCCGATGCCGGCGGCGCCGACGGATTTCCTCGATGGCCTCTACACCATGGGTGGCAACGGCGGACCGGCGGAGCAGGCGGGCGTCGGCATCCACCAGTACCTCGCCAACCGGTCGATGCAAGGGCGTTACCTCTACGACGCCGACGGCGAACTGCTGATCGTTCCGCAGCAGGGCCGCCTGCGCATTCGCACCGAACTGGGCGTGGTCGACGTCGAGCCGATGGAGATCGCGGTGGTGCCGCGCGGCGTGCGTTTTCTCGTGGAGCTGCCGGACGGCGAAGCCCGCGGCTACGTCGCGGAGAACTTCGGCGCGCCGATGCATCTGCCGGACCTTGGCCCGATCGGTGCGAACGGCCTGGCCCATCCGCGTGACTTCCTCACGCCGCAGGCGGCCTACGAAGATCTCGAGGGCGATTTCACCCTGGTGGCCAAGTTCCAGGGCACGCTCTGGC
>CAJYHU010000465.1 GCA_913774655.1 uncultured Luteibacter sp.
ACCCTCTTCAGTGGCGAATCGAGCTCGCCCTGCACGGCGTAGCCTTTCTTGCCGTCCTCACTCACCACGATATGGTCGATGCGATCGAGGCCGCCCTTCATCGCGGCGACGGTCGCGGCGCCGGCAAGCCGCTGGCTCTGTTCGTCGGGGGTGCGACCATGCTGGGCGTCCAGGCGGTGCGTGGCGTCGTGCGCGCTTTTGAGCATCGGGTGGCTGGCGTGGTCGGTGGCGTCGGGGCGCGCCGCCGCCTTTTCCCTCGCGTGCAGCGATTCGAGCGTCTTCGGGCCGACCTGCCCGTCGATGTCCAGGCCATGCGTGCGTTGATACGCTTCGACGGCTTCGCGGGTGTGCGGTCCGAACCGGCTGTCGGGATCGAGGCGCTTGCCGCGCGCGTCGGTGACGCCCAGCGCGTTCAGCCGCTCCTGCAGGGCCTTCACCTCGGCACCGTGGGCGCCTTCACGCAGCACGCCGCCACCGTCGGCTTTGACCGGATGGGCGGATGGCGTCGACGCATGGGGCGCGGAAGGCGTCGGCTGCTCTTTCGCGTCGTGCCCGCCGTGTAGCGGCGCGCGAACCTGGAATTCCGGCTTGGCGCGGAGCGCGCCCACGATCTCCATGTTCTTGCCGTCCCAATACTTGCCAGGCGCGATGGTGACGTCGGCCGGCCCCGACGACACCTGGGAGCCGATGAAGCGGATATGCCCCTTTTCGTCGTAGTCGCGCACGATGCCGACGTGTTGGCCACTTCCGTGCTTGTCCTTGAACATGATGATGTCGCCGGGCTGCAGGTGACCATTCGGCTGGCGCGCTTCGGCCGCCGGGATGACGTCGAAGTGCTGCCGTGCGTAAGCCGTGGTCTCGTTGCCCTTGAACAGATCGCGGGTGCCGAACGGTGTGCTGCCCACGTCGTATCCCGCGTCGTGAAGGCCACGCCAGACGAACGACGAGCAATCGACGCCTCGTTTGCCGTCGTGATCGTTGTCCTGCTCCGTACGGCTGCTGTCGGTGGGGTTGCCGCTCTTGGGGTGGAGCGTCATATCCGGTCGGCCGTACTCGAACTGCTGGCCCGACTCGAAGAAGTGGATCCGCGCTTCGTTATAGATGTCCCGATTCATATGTAACTCCTGGTGATGTCGATAAGGTCACAGACCGTTGGCGTACTGGTCGAGATCTCCCTGGCCGACCCAGCCCGCTGCACAATCGCCGGCATAGTCGTCGCCGGCGCGATGGCACGAGGTTCCCGTCGTTGCCGTTTTCCACTGGACCGGATGATCGGCCCCCTTGCAGAGCTCGTTGCCTTTGCATCCCTTGACGCTTGCGGTCGGGATGGCGACCACGTAGAAACGCGATTCGTCCGGGCGCTGCACGATGGCGGCGACGCACACGAACTGACCGTCGGCGAGGTGAGCGATGGTTTTACCGTGGCCGTCGATGGCGTTGCCGATATCCACGCCGCCGTCCGCGGAAATGCCGCCGTACATGGCGCCATCGCCACATCCGAGGAACTGGGCGGTATGGCCGTCGGCCTTGCAATCGGGCGAGCCGTGACCATTGTCGACACAGGTGACGGTCGACGCGGGCGCCATTTTCCGGAGGGCATCCTGCGCGGACGCGACCGAATCGCCCGCGTGGCCGGCCTGCACCGCGCAGGCGGACATCGTGGTGACGCAGAACAGGGCGGAAAGAATCACTTTGGGCATGGAAACGCTCCGATCGGGGGACAGTCAGTGTCCGGGCATGTGCTTGATGGCGGCCGACCCATGAACGACCTCCGCCTCCGCGGGCTTGGCGCGTTCTTCCAGGGCCTTCGCGCTGCGTTCGATGGGTGTATCGATGGCTTGTGCCACACCCACCTCCGTGACCTGCTTGAGGGGCGAGTGGACGTCGCCTTGAACCGCGAAGGCACGGCTCGCGTCGTCGCTGAGCGCCACGTGGTCGATGCGATCCAGGCCCTGTGCGTGTGCGGCGACGGTGAGCGCCGCGGCGAGCCGTTCGCTCCGTTCGTCGAAATGCCGTGCGTGCGTCTCGTCCAGCTTGCGCACGGCATCGCGCGCCTGGAGGAAGAGCGCGTGCTGGGGATGGGTCACCTGGTCGAGCGGGGGATAGGCTCCCTGCGCGTGACAGCCGCGGCGTCGGGAAGGGGGTTCGACGTATTCCGTCGTCACTTCCAGCACATCGCGCTGGAGTTCGAGCATGAGGACGGGATCCCCCATGTCGCCGGCGGTGTCATTGAGCGTCTGCGAGCGATCCCGCTCGGTTTTCGACCGCCGCCTTGCGTCTTGCCGGCGTGCGTCCAGGCCGACCACCGATGAGCCTGCCGACACGTCCATCGGGGATGCCGGACGATCGGTGGCCGGGACGTCCAGGCGTTCCATCAGTTCGGGGGTCAGACGGCGCTCCCACGATTCGAAGCGGGCGCGACGGTCGTCGAGTCCGTAGAGCTTGCCGTTGAGAGCCTCGGTGGCGGAGCGGACGTCCTCGCGGGCCGACGGCGGTACGCGGTTCTTCCAGTACCACGCCGCGATCTTCGCGGCATGCTCGGGTTCGGCGGCCAGTTCGGGATGCGCGACCAGATCCAGGCCCAGGGCCTTGCCTGCCGCGCGGTAGTGATCCTTGCCGGGCACGGGAAGATACCCGCGCCCGTGATAGCGGTAGCCGTCACCGGGCTGATCGTTGCCGTTGCGACCGCCGTACATGAGTTCGGCCAGCGCTTGGGGGCGGCCGAGCAGCGCCTCCTTGCGGGCGGCATCGAGCGCCTGGGGCCCGTTTCGCCAAGCCGCCTGCGCGGGGATTTGCGCCACCCCGCGCATGTAACGGAAGCTCTCCTGCAACCGGTTCAGCCCGTTGGACTCGTGCGTGACCTGGGCCATGTAGTTGGCCAGCTCCCTACGCGAGCGGATGCCGCTCGTGTAGGCGATGGTAAGCACCTGTGTTTCACGATCAATCGCCATGTGTAGCTCCTGTATGACTATCGGTCGGCGTCGCCTCCGGCGTGCCGTCGATCCGTCGTCCGGACGGACCGTGTCGCGTGGTCGTGCCTATGTCGTCACAGGCCCGGTCCCGGTGCCAGCGGCTTCTGCGATGGTTGTGTGTCCTGGGCTGGCTGCGGTTGACGGTCGGGGAGGGTGGCCAATTGCTTCATACTTTCTTCGAAGGGGGTATTGACCGCCTGCGCGGTATGCACTTCGGCCATGCGTTTGTGCGGTGAGTCGAGCGCGCCCTGCACGGCATAGCCGCGCGTCGCGTCGTCGCTCAACACCACGTGGTCGATGCGTTCGAGTCCGTCCCGGCGCGCGGCGACGGCCAAGGAACCGCTGAAATTCTCGCTGAACTGATCCGGCTGACGGCCGCGCTGCGCATCAAGCAGATGCACGCCCTGCCGGGCCTGGTCGACCAGGGCGGTATCGGGGGAGGGCGTTGGTGCTTTTTCCATCGGAAGACCGACGCTGCCGCTTTCGAGGCGCTGCATGACGTCAGGCGTCAGGCGCCGTTCCCAATCGGCGAAGCGTCGCTCGCGGTCTTCAAGCCCGTGGTATTTCCCGTTCATCGCGAGCGTGGCGGCCTTGACGTCTTCTTTCGCATGCTCGGGTACGCGCGATGACCAATACCAGGCCGCCACCTTCGACGCGTTCTGCGGATCGGCCGCGAGGTCGGGCTGGCCGGCCAGGTCGATGCCCAGCGCGTCGCCAGCGGCGCGGTAGCTGTCCTTGCCGTTGAGCGGGAGGTAACCGCGGCCGTGGTACTTCCAGCCATCGCCGGGTTCGTCGTTGCCGTTGCGTCCGCCGTACATCAGTTCGGCCAAGCGCTCGGGCTTGCCCTGCAAGGCGTCCTTGCGCGCGCTGTCGAGCTGGTTGGCGCCTTCGCGCCACGCCGACTGGACGGGGATCTGCGAAATGTGTCGGGTATAACGAAAGCTTTCCTCGAGCCGGTTCAGCCCGTTGGATTCATGCGTCACCTGGGCCATGTAGTTGGCCAGTTCCTTGGGCGAGCGAATGCCTGCCGAATAGGCATCCATCATCACCTGGGTCTCACGATCAATCGCCATGTGCAGCTCCTGGTTCACTCTCTCGATGGCAGCCATCGGGCACTGCCTCGTTCCGCCTAAAAAGGTGGCGGCAATGACCTCGGATCAGGGGAGGGTGACCTCCGGGACCTTCTCCGGGTCGAAATCTTCGAATGCGATCCGGCCCAGTTCCTCCGGGCTCAGTTCGATGCGTTTTTCCAGCCCGGTCTCACTGTCGGAGACCTGGCGGCTTACCTTGTCCACGAACCAGTCGTCGTGATCGGCGGCATAGATGAACGTGAATTCATCGGACCACCGCTCGCGACTACCGCCGCCGTTGACCACCGTGAAACCGCGCGGTTCGAGCTTCACGTACCCGAACGGATCACCCGCTACGCCACCACGGTGGGCGCAGGGCACCACCCGGCGGTTGGCGCTGGCTTCGCGAAGCGAACCGCACGCCTCGCGAACCAGAATCAGCACGGTTCGCTCAGGGCCCTCTCCCAGTTTCTCGTCGCCTCGAATGGGGGGATCCAGAACGAGCAACGCATCCATGCGGCCGTCCCCGGTGAGGTCGCCGGTTTTCCACTCGAGAATCCGGGCGCCTCCTGCCGCAAACGGCCTCAACTCATCCATTATCCGTCCTTGTCGCGTCCAAGTCTTACTTAGGGATGACCGGGCAACGCAGGCTGCGCCGGTGCGGCCGTGGCCTGCGCGCTCGCCTGCTGCTGCGTCTGGGTGGTGCCCTGCGCCGCTTGCGCGTGCTGGGCCTCGTGTGCCATCGCCTGGGTGCTGCTTTCGGCGAGCGGCGTGCGGGCCGCGTGCGCGACGTCCACCTCCGCATGCCGCTTAAACGGGGATGACACGTCGCCCTGCATGGCATAGGCCTTGCTCGCATCATCCGACACCGCGACATGGTCGATCCGATCAAGCCCCGCACGAACAGCGGCGGCGGTCAGCGCCCCCGACACGTTATGCGTGTGTGGTCCCGACGCGTGGCCCATCCGCCGTTCGAAATCCTGCATGCCGGCCAGCGCCTGTTCGTACATGCCGTGGGCGGGATGGGCCCGGTCGTTCAGCAGGGGCGTGTGGGATGCCGAGGGAGTCTTGTCCACCTTGGCGGCCTCCTGGATGGCCTTCAAGGTATCCTTGCCAACGATGCCGTCGTCGTTCAGGTGGTGGGCACGTTGAAACGCCTGCACCGCTTCCTTGGTTTGCGGACCGAAGCGGCCATCGGCCTCGAGCGGCTTACCGTTGCTACCGGTAAAGCCCAGCGCCTTCATGGATTCCTGGACGTGACGTACGTCCGGGCTGTTCGCGCCCTGCTTGAGCGCGTGGCCCGAGGCGTGCGACACCGCTTCAGCCTTGCCCATGGTGTCGCGAAGTGCCTCGGCGGAGAGCGGCTTCATCGTCTGCACCGTACCGGCGCGCCAGCCCTCGGCCTTGCTCAGCCCGTCGGCCAACGCGTCGAGTTCCTTGGATGTCATGTTGCCGATCCGCTTTCCATGCAGGTCGACCCCTTCAGCCGCGGCGGTGGCATGAATGGTCTTGATCTGATTGGCGTGGTGCGTCGATCCGCTGTAGTCGGCGACCGAATACGCCTTGACGACGTCCTCAACCGTCTTGTCGGACCATTTCTCGGTGAGCAGCTGCTCCTGCGCGGCGCGTCCTGATTCGTAGTTCTTGAAGACCGCGTTGCCCCATTGGTCGAGGTCGACCACGCCGTCGTAGTTCTTTTGGGCGGACGCCAGCGCCGCCGCCTTGGTTCGCGACGTATGGACGGTGGTGTCGGCGCTGTCCTTGTAGCCGAACTTCAAGTTGCCGGGGTTGTTGTTTCGCCAGGCGACGGTTCCCTCAGACGCCTTCAGCCACGAGCCGTCCTCCAGTTCGTACATCCGGTTCGTGCCCTGGGTGGCTACAAGCCGCTTGATATCCTGGTTCGATACGGTATCCATGAGGCGTCTCCGTCAGTCTTGGATAGGGCCGGCGCTGCAACTGGTGCGTACCGACTGGCATTCACCCTTGCCCTGCGCTTGGCATGCCGAAAGGGCTTCCTGCTTTGCTTTGTCCTTGGATGCCGTCGTGGGCGTGGCGGCGGCGAACGATGCGCCCGACGCGTCTCGTGCGAGGGAGAGGCAGCCATTGGCGACGCGGGCAACCACGCGGCACGTGCCGTCCGTGTCGCACGCTTTCTTGAGTCCTTCGTTCAGAGATGCTTCGCTCGGCTGCCCCATGAGGAAGTAGAACGAATGGTCCTTGTCATTCAACGCCAACGCGTTCCAGAAGGACTTGGCCTGCCACTGCCCGTCGAAGTCGGCAAGCAATCCCGAAGCGGGCAGCGCGAGCTTGACCGTGCGGCCATCACTTTCTTCGCGGGATGCCGACGTCACGTGCCACTGGCCGTTTCGGAAGTCGAATCGGTACATCACGCTCGTAGGCTTGGCGGAGCCGTAAACCTGTCCGATCTCGATGTGCCCTGGCGTCACCTTGATCCCGTCGCCACCCATCAAAGGATCGTCGCGCTCCGGACTGCAGGTGGAACACGCCACGACGGCGTCGCTGCTCACGACCGGGCGGAACGCGCCATTCTCCTTGTGAAAGACCACGAGGTGACGTTGACGCGAACCGGACGCATCCGGCGCCGACTCGTAGATGGCGACCGCATCGGCACCCGCCTGCTCGCCGCTGGCTTTGAAGACGGCAAGATGACTTCCCGACGGCGCTTCTCGCAGAATTTCTACGGGAGCGCTAGACGTTGCAGCGGCATGCGTCGAGACGACACACAATATGAGCGGGGCGACGAAGCGGCTTGCGATCTTCTTCATGAGCGACTTTGTTGGGTCAGCGTGTATGAGGCAAAGCAGAGCGTGCCCACGACATTCACGAATCAGCGTTTGCTGGATCCTGCGTCGTGGACGACGTCGTTGGGCGGTACATGTACTCGAAGGCATGCGGACAAACCTCTGCGAAAAGAGCCGCAGAGGCAGGTTTGAAGCAGTAATGGTTGACAACCATGTAAAGACCGCGGGTTTTGTCAAGTGGGACCCAGCAGTCATCGGGTACTCCATACGTGCAGAAAGTAAACGGGTCGTTGTTATAGTACGGAATGTATCTATAGAACTGACCGGCCGCTGACGCGCCTGTGGAAAACATCGCCATGAGAAAGCAGATGAAAGAATATTTTTTCATGTCTGGACCTCAGGAAAGAAAATAAGCTTCTTTGGTAGGAATCGCGGTTAATCCACGCGCTCCTGGTAGCTGCACGATTGGTATCTGACAAGACACTTTCCGCTTCCACCGCAACGCGATAGGGCATCCTCGGCAGCTCCTTCGACCTTTGGGTCGCTGGATGTATAAACCTTTCCTCCAGCACGATCTTGGGCCACCGCGACGCATTGATTGTGGTAAGTGAGCACCTTTTCACAATCCTTGCCGCCCTTTGCATGACATTGATCGAGAGCGACACGGGTTGCATCCGATGAGGAAGTCATATGCTCCGACACGCCGGGAATGCCGAGCTTCGTATCCATGGCCACGGATCCCCAGCGATCTTCCCAGTGCCCCTGAGGTGCCGCGTTGGGAGGCATGCCATCCCCTTGGTTGTAAGGCGAGTTAGGGGCGGTTGGAGGAATGCAGCCGGGATTTCCAGCCCCAGGTATGCCAGGGGCGCATTGCGCAAATACGGGAGACGTCACTGCTATAAGCAAAAGCATTCCAAGCGAAATCATTTTCATGGACGTCATGACCGTGCTGGTTTGACTTGATCGGTTTGGGGAGCCGAAGACGTGGCAGGCGCGAAAGAAGCAAGAGCTGGTGCGGTGTTATCGCCGGTTGTTTCTCGATTACGGTCCAAAGAAGGCGGTGGTGTATACCCACCGCCAGGCCGCCCTTGCGAGCGTGCCTGCGCGTCCTGCGCCCCGATTTGAGAACCGACCGAGCCGAACGACGAGTACGAAGCGAACTGGCCAAGCGTGCCCTGGAAGAACGACGCTGCCATGGGAGGCGCCATGACGATCAGAGTGGAAAGCAAGAGGCCGATGCCCCCTTGCTGCATGGCCATACTGTTGATGCCGTCGGTGACCGTACCCTGGTTAAGCCCCATCGATGTGAGGTACTTCGCGGCATACGCGATCGTAATGGCTTTCATCATCTTCATGGCGATCGTCACCATGACGGATAGCACGGCCAGGGAGAACATCGTCCCTATGCCGTACAACAACCACTTCTGAAAGAGCTGCTTGGTGGAGTCGAAGAGCAGGCACATGATGAAGAACGGACCAAAGCCGATGAACAGGGCAAGGGCGATCTTGTTCAACAGCAACATGCATCCAGCGACCACGCTGGGCCCGGCGACGCCAATGCCGGTGAACCAGCGGTTACGGTCTTTGTCCTCTTGTGCCGCGGTCTTGTCACCGGTATCGACACTGTCGATGAGCGCCATCGCGACTTCCATCTGGCGCAGGTTGTCGTCGATGGACTCGAACGGGCTTTGCCCTGACGAGGTGACGTAACTCGCAATGGTTGACGACACGCCGTCCGATAGCGACCAGTAGACCGAGCTTGAGGCGTAAGCGGCCGTCGTCGCGATGAAAACGATGAGTACCGCTTTGGCGGAGTCACCCACTAGAGCCATCATGGGTTGGCGCGACTGCCCGGTGACGATGCGGAATCCCTGCCACATGATCCACACGGTGAGCACCACGACGGCCACGACGCCAATGATGTAGGCGGAACTGGAAAGAAGCCGCCACTGCATGTAGTCGATCTCGTTCCCCAGGAATTGATTGAGGGTCGAGAAGAACGCGTAGTTGGCCAGATCACCGCCCGCGCTCGTAAGGTCGGCGAGGGGGGCGGTCATCAGGTTTGCGATCTGGTTGATCATGCAACCATGTCCTTGCAATAAAAAATGTTACATCGCCCTCGGGTGAGGAGCGTGTTCAGAATCACATGCCGTCAGTGATGTGCAGGGTCTTCATGCCGGCGGGGGCGGTCGACTGGGCGTCCTTCAACGCCAGCTTCAGCGCGGCGCCTGCGACGGCCGCGTTGACCGCGCCGCTGAGGTCGATCTGACCACCGCCTGGCAACGAAATACCCAGTCCCGACTGGGACGCCGGCTTACCCGTATTCGCCGCTCGCGCAAGGCGCGACTGCTCTTCTTGCAGGTACTTCAGGTTCGCCTCATAGGCGTAGTTCACCGTCTGCATCTGCTGCTGGTCGAGCGCGATCAGGTTATAGAGTGCCGTCAGCTGGTTGGTATTGTCCTCCAGCCGGCCGAGTGCGTTCGGATCGTTCGACGAGATGTTCGAGCGCTGCTGAAGGATCTGGCGAAGCATATCGTCGCGCGTCTTGGTGTTGGCGTACATGGTGAGCATGTACTGATACTGCGCGTTCTGGATCTGAACGATCTTCTGGCAGTTATCCTGCTGCGGCTGAGGGAGCGATCCGCAGCGCGTGTTCGGATCCTGGATCAGCTGAGTGCTGTCCGCCGGAAGCGCCTGAGTGGGATCCTTTACGCGATCGCCTGGGCGACCGCTGGTATATGGACCGATCATGAGACGCTTGTTGATGGCATCCAGGTTGGCGTTGATCGTATTTCCGCCGCCCGAGTCCACGCTGCCAAGCGTGGTCTTCATGTCATTCGTGTGGCTTTGGATCTGGCCAAGTTTCGTACGGGCGTCGTCGTCGCGAACCTGCCATTCCTGGGCATGCGCGGTCGATCCGAATGCGCCTGCCGCGATCAGCAGGGCCGCTGTCAGCACGTGATACGCCCGCGCCGGGAAAGTGGTTTGATTGAAGTGAAGGGTCGGCATGATGTTCTCCATCGTCGATCTGTCTGCTCAACCCGCTGCGCTGCGCGCGGCGCGGGAAGACTGGGGGCCAGGGGTGGGCTTCTTTCCGCTGCCCTTGCGGTTTTCGTAGAAATCAGGGAGCCACTGGTCGGGGCACAGGTCGTCGGCATGCACGCCGAGCGTGTCACTGCGGGCCTGAAGAATCTCGTGCATGATTTCGATGTTGTCGGTGGATGCGGAAATCACCGCCAAGGCATCGTCCATACCGCGCAGGTTGAGCTGGCAGACCGCCGAGGCGTGACCCTGCTTCACCAGGAAGCAGCGCGAACGTTCGTCGAGGCTTACCACGACCTGGTATTCGGCCTCCGTGAGCTTGAGACCCTCGACGTAGTCTTCGCGGCTGGCGTTTGGGTTGGGAAGCAGGATCATCGTTGCCGTCTGCTCGATCAGGGCGGCGGAGATGTCGCTGGCGAGCGCATCCTCCGGGCTCTGCGTGGCAAAGATGCCCATGCCGTTCTGTTTACGGATGGTCTTCTGCTTGTTCTTGGCGAATTCCTTCAGGCCACCCTTGCCGTCGAGGATTTTCCAGAACTCGTCCATCACGTAGATCAGGCGGCGACCGTCGATCAGGGCTTCGAGGCGATGGATGAGGTAGTTGATGACCGGGGCACGGACCTCGGCATTGTCGATGATGTCCGTGTAGTCGAAGCCGATGATGTTCGCCTTGGTCAGGTCGACCGTATCGCGCGGATTGTCGAACACCCAGCCCAGCGAGTTGCCGGCCGTCCACTTGCGCATACGGATGAAGAGGCCATCGTCACCGAGGTTGGGCAGGCTTTTCTGGAAGTTGGTCATGTTGCGCAGGTGCATCGGCGTGTCGAGCATGCTCTCCACCGCGCGGAAGATGTCTTCTTCCTCGCGCGAACTGTATACCGCCTTGCCGGCCAGCACCTTGATCAGGTCGGCGAGGAACTGCACGTTTTCTTCGCTGCGCTCGCACTGGAACGGGTTGAAGCCGGTCGGCCTGCCGTTCTCAAGGGCGAGATAGTTGCCGCCGCACGCGCGCACGAAGATCTCGGCGCCACGATCCTTGTCGAAGAAGAAGATCGTCGGCGCGGGGTCGAGCTTCTGCACCTGGCTGAGCAGGAAGTTGATCAGCGCGGTCTTACCCGTACCGGACTTACCGATGACCATCGTGTTGGCGATGGCCTTCTCACCGAGGGAGTTTTCCGCCGGGTGAGTCGCATGGAAATTGAAGAAGTACGGCTGCCCGTTGGTCGTCTGCAGCGTCGTGACGCAATCGCCCCATGGGTTGTTCTCTTTCTTGCCGGTAGCAAAGTTGTGCAACGGCGAGAGGCCCAGGAAGTTGAGCGAGCTGACGTTGGCCAGTCGCGTGCGGTATTTCCAGTTACCCGGAAACTGCGCGAAGAAGGCAGCGGTGACGGCGAGATCTTCCTTGACGCTGACGAAGCCGGCATTGGACAGTTCGGCGCGCGTGGTGGCGAGCTGCTGGGCGAGCGCTTCCTGCGATGGGCCGTAGACGGCGATCGAGAAGTGGTATTCGCCCAGAACGAAGTTACCCGATGCGAGCTGGTCCATGGCCTGGTCCATCTCGACGATCTGGCTGACGGCCTTGTCGCCGGAGGAGATCATCATGCCCTTGGTACGATCCAGCGCCTTGAGCGCGGCCTGGCGACCCATGGGGCTGAACGAGTGCGTGATGACGTATTCGAAATCGAGATACTTCAACCCGTTGAGGATGCCGGGATAGGTCCCCTCAGGGTATTCCTTGACATTGAGGATGGCGCCGAAGTGGTTCTCTCCGGAGGGCGTGGTCAGCACGAAGTCGCCCGTGCGGTTCGAGAACCGCTGCCGGCTGACGGCCAGGTAATCCTTGACGGGTGCCTGAAGCACGGGCACCGGTTCGTCGATGCGGTTGAGGATGTAGCCGAAATGCTCCAGCACTTCGGAAAAAACGATGCCGTTGGGGGCTTCGTACATGCCCAGGCGGTTGGGCGCGTAGTCCTTCAGCACGGCCTCGACGTTGCCGGCGAGTTCGAGAATCTTGGCGACCGCCTGTTTCTGCTCAGCCTCGAGCTTGGCGATGTCGCTCGACTTTTCGACGAAGCGCTTACCCTCCACGACCGGACGAAAGATCATGGTCAGGTAGAGCTCGTTCTGCATGAGCTTCTGCGCCGAGAGGGCGCCGAAGTAAGCGTCGGACAGCGACTGGTTGAACTCGTGCTCGAAGGTGCTGGTGTCCTTGATCCGACGACGACGGCGGATGTCGTGCACCCAGAACGCCACGTTCACGAAATCCGGCGCGCGCAAGGTCTGCAGCATGCGGTTGAACGTGTTGTGGCGATGTTCGATCTCCCACTCTTCACGGCCCACGAAGGGCAGGCCGCCCAGGCGCCAGACCATGAGGAAGTCGCCCGCGGTCGTCTTGACGACGGTCGGCGAGACGTGGGTCGACAGGGGGATGTGGTCGGCGATCGGGGCGTCGGGCGTGAACATGGCGGTTTACCGTGTGGCTCTGGAAAGGCCCTGGCAGTTGCCTGCCAGGGCGTGGCTGTCAGCGTTTGGATTTCTTCGAGGGATCCCGGTAGCTGTTCGGCGTGAACACCCACATACCGTCGTGCTCCTTGAGGTTTCGCATGCGAGTGCGGAACTGGAAGCGCAGCCCGAGCAGCCGGAAGATCATTTCGTCACGCTTGGCCATCTGCCGCATGATGAAGATGACCACCGGGATGGTCAGGAGGTAGAAGAGGTTCAGGTACACGGACAGCAACAGACCGGCACCCGCTCCCATGAAGAAGGGGATGTAAGGCACCCCCATGAACATGGGTGGGCGGGTGCAACCGCGGAACAGCGCGTTCTTATGCATGCAGGTGCAGGAAGTGCTGGACGTAGCTGATGGCATCGATGACCAGACCCAGCTCCTTGCCGCTGCTCGAGGTGCAGGCGGAGGCGCCGCCGTTGGTGGCACCGTTGCCGCCGACCACCATCTTCGCGACCTGCGCGGCCGCGCCGATCAGCACGCCGCCGACCAGGGCCGGAGCGACATCGCCGATGCGCTTGTGCGCGAAGGCGATCTGGTAGCCCGAGAAGATCACGGCGATGGTGACCACCACGATAGAGGCGGCGTTGAGCAAGGAGTTGATATTCTGGAAGAACCCGCACACCTTCATGCCGGTCTCACCCAGGCCGTCCGTGTCCGCGCCGAAGGCGACGGCGGGAAGCATCAGGGCCATGGTCACGAGAACGAAAGCGATCTTGCTGGACAGCGGGGCGTTCGACGGATCGATCGTGGTGTTGTAAGACGGCTGGGCCATCGCAATAACTCCTAGGTCAACGGTTGGTTCGATGTCGCGACTGCTCGGGGCAGTCACCGGAATGGCTACGTGGGTAGCCGGTGAGGTGGATCCATTGCCCCGAGGCGGCCGGTGCAATGAGGCGGCCCGTAGGCCATCGCCGGCATCCCACAGGACGGAGTGCCGGACGATTCGGTGAGCCGACGCGTGCGCCGGCGACAAGTTCAGAACACGAAGGCGCCATCGCCACCTCCGTTTCGAAGATCGGCGCCGTCGACGGCCGGGGTGCGGGCGGCGGACGGCTGAGGTACGCCCGTGGTCGGCGCGGCATCGTTAGGGCCTCGCACCTGTGGCACAAACACCCCGTTGTCGTTGTTCTGGGGCGCCGCCTGGTCGCCCCGTGGCGATGCGGCCGAAACGCCCACGCCGGCCATGAGCGCGGCCGTCGTCGGATCCGTCGGGATCTGCCCCGGCCGAGCCGTGGCGGGAGGCAGCTGGGCGCCGATCTGGCTCATCACCGCGGCCGTCCCCGGATCGGTCGGAATCGGACCCGGGGGCGCGCCAGGCGAGGGCACCATCCCGGGCTGTCGCAGCGAGGCCTGCGCGAGCGCCATCTGTGCCTGACCGATCATCTGCAAGTCGTCGGCCGTCATGGCGCCGGTCGGTGGAGCCGCCTGGGGGCCCACTGCCGAAACGCGGCTGATGGCCGGCACGATGGCGGCGGACAGTGCTGCGTCGGCGACGCTGCGCATGGCCACGCGCGCGGCGGCATCGTTGCTGGCGACGGTCGGTGCCGCCTTCGCCATGCTACGGGCCGCGGTCGACGCGACCTGAAGAGGAATAGGACTTGCCCCGACCATGGCGGCCTGCCGCGCCATTGAGTCGAAGATCTTCTGGACGTAGCCGTCCTGGTAGCCGGTGACGAAGTTACCGGAGTAGTAGCAGCTGAACGCCTTGCCCCAGTCGCCACCGGCGCTGGCGTAGCACTGCGCCAGGATCTGCGAGCCAGCCTGGAGGTTGGGGCAGAGGTCGAACGCCTTCTCGTACGAGTCGAGCCCGTATTTGCCGAGATTGGCGCGATTGACCTGCGCGACGCCGAGGGAAAAGTTGTAGCCCTTTTCTTCCAGCATGCGCACGGTGGCGACCGCCTCGGGAAGATTCTGCGGCTGGCGCACGAGCTGGCCGCCCACCACGCCGATGGCGTAGGGGTTTCGGCTCGATTCGACATTGACGACGTGCTGCATCACCTCCGCCGGGACGGCGAGGTTTTGGCAACCCATCATTTCAAGTCCTGTTAGCACCTCTACAACTCCTGTCTGATGACCTTGGGGTGTTACGTGTCTTACCCCCCGCCCATGGCCCGGGCGGGGTTGAAATCGATGCCGGTGATGTGGCGCTTGCCGGCGTGCGCGCGGATGTGTACCACGATGTCGATGGTGAGCATCAGCAGGCGCTTGATCGTGGCGAACTCCAGGCCGGCGCCCTCCGTGGATGCCTTGACCATCAGGGCGAGCTGGTCCCAGGTCTGCTCGACGCTGCCCGCGTGGCAGCTTGTGATCGACCCGGGGTGGCCGGATGCGCAATTTCGGATGAAGTAGAACGACTCGTCACCGCGCAGCTCCGCCAGGATAATCCGGTCGGGCTTCATGCGCAGGCAGGCTTCCATGCAGCTCTTGGCGGTGACGTTGCTCGCGCTCTGGCCGCCCTTCGAGTACAGCAAGTGCACGACGTTGGGCTGGTCGATGAACAGCTCGCGGGCATCCTCGATGGTAACCAGGCGCTCGTCGGCCGGAATATGGTTCACCAGCGACTTCATGAAGGTGGTCTTGCCGCTACCGGTGGCGCCGGCCACCACGATGTTCTTCTTGCCGAGCACGGCCCGGCGGAAGAAGTCGGCGTAGCGGCGCTCGGCACGCAATTCCAGCAGTTCGCGGTCGACATCGCTGAGGGCGTGTGCCCCTTCAACCACCTGGTCGAAGAAGCCGTCGTCCTGGTACTGCGCCAGCGTCTTGGTCTGTCGGGAGGGCAGGCGAATGGTGATCGAGACGCGGCCCGCCTCGCAGGCGGGCGGAATCACGAACTGCGCACGCTGGCCCGTCGGAAAGGTCAGCGACACCACGGGATCGGTGTCGGTAATGCGTTGTCCCGTATTGCTCTCGTTAACCACGGCCGTGCAGAACTGCCGCGCACGTTCGAAGGTAAGGCTCGGCACCTCGACGCGACGCCACGCCCCGCGCGATTCCAGATAGAGCTCGCCCGGGCGATTGATGCAGATTTCCGTGACGTCCGGCGACGCCAGGAAATCCCGGACGCCCAGCACTTCGTACTGGTAGTCCAGGAAATCGTTCCCGACGACGGCGAGGGCGGGTTCGTTCATCGTGGGCTCGTCAGTACCGGGCGACCACGCCAGCGAAGTCGACATCCTTGGCGACGTAGATGTCCAGCACGGTGCCCTGGTTGATCGTCACCGTGGCCGGGCGATTCGCCGCACGAGCCACGGCGCTGTTGGCCAGGTTCTGCAGCGTCTGGGCCGTATTGCTCTCGAACGGGCTCTGCGTGACCACGCCGTTGCTGATCGTCGTCTGGCGTGGGCCGTGTTCGGCGGCTTCATACTTGAACGCGTCGCTGAAGAGGCTGATCAGCAGCGCCGACCCGATGCGGCTACCCCAGTGGGCGTTATAGATACCCGGGTGGCCGGCACCGCCCAGCGTATCGATGCCGGGGCTGGCCATGTTCACGTCGATGCCGGTAGGCGTCACGATGCGATCCCAGATCACCGCCACGCGGGGGCCGTTGGGCTCCATCGCGTACTTGCCCAGCACCTTCGAGCCCTTCGGCAGGAGCAGGCGCTTGCCGGTGAACGAATAAACCGGTTCGGTGACGATGCACGACGTGAATCCGGGGATGTCGGTGATGATCTTGGTTTCAAGCGTGCAACGGATGAACGTACCGCGGAGCATCAGCGTATCCGGATGCGTGAGCGGCTCGGCGCTGGACACGTCGGGGAGCTTGCTTTCGCCGTAGGCGGTATTGATGGGCACACCGTTGTACGACTGGGGCGGCAACTGCTGCGGACCCATGTAGCCCGGTGCGAAGCCGCCGGGGCCCGGCGCGGCGTTGCCGTTGCCCAGCGGGCCGCCGGCGACGGCCGCGCCCGACTGCTCCGCCGCCGCGATGCGGCGCTCGAGCAGGGTCGGGCCGACGGGGCGCGACGGCATGTTCATCTGCGCAGGGCGAGTCTGCTCGGGCGTCGGCAAGGGCGGAGGAGGCGCCAGCGCGATGGGCTGCGCGGGCTGCGGCGGGGGAAGCTCCTGCAGGGGCTTCGGCGCCGCTGGCACCGTGACCGTTTCTTCCCGAGCCTTCGGCGGCGCCGTGGGCTGGCTGGAGCCGCTGGTCAGCAGGAAATAGCCCACGGCAAGCAGCAGCACCACGATGCCGGCGAGAAAGGCGATCGCGCGCCGGTTCATCCGGCGTACGTCGGCAGCGGCCAGTTGCGGGGCGGCCGCGTCCAGGTCCGGCTGCGCCTGACGCTGCTGGTTGGCGGCGTACGGATTGCCCGATAGCGGCTCCTGCTGCTGCGCGCGCTCGTCATGCGGCGGCACGGTGTTGCCGCGCGCCGATTCGTCGTCCGGGTGGTAAGGATTATTCGGGCTCACTTCTTCGTGTTCCTTCGCAGACCCACGACATTGTCGTCGTGACGAATCACCAGGTAGTTGTACGTGCCGTGGACGACGATCGTGTTGCCTTCCACGGTCGTGTTAACGACCGATTCCACTCCATGCTCCTTTTCACGCA
The DNA here is from genome assembly GCA_913774655.1 of uncultured Luteibacter sp. Classification (GTDB taxonomy): domain Bacteria; phylum Pseudomonadota; class Gammaproteobacteria; order Xanthomonadales; family Rhodanobacteraceae; genus Luteibacter; species Luteibacter sahnii. Next base: position 16,902 of record CAJYHU010000465.1, read on the forward strand.
TGTATACCGTCGGGAAATTGCCCGTCGGAAACTGCTTGAGGTCCGGCATCTTGATGTACGTGAAACGCCCATCGTCATAGACGTTGGTCGGGACGATCCAGATCGGCGTCTTGCGCGTCTTCGCGTAGTCGTAATCGAAGTTGTAGTCGCGACCCTTCACCAGAGCGGTGTCGAGCATTGGCGCGTCTTCGACCTTCTTCGTCTCGGCGAGGAAGCTGGTGTCGGCGGGGTAGGTGAACGTCACCTTGTATTGCACGCCCGCACGACGCGCCTGGTCGAGAGTCTTCCAGTCGGTGGCGACGACCTTCAGTTCGAAGATGTACGAATGCGTGGCCGTGCGCACCATCATGTTGGTGTCGACGTCCACGTTCTTGGGCTTGACGTAGAAAACGTTTTCGCGGCGCGTGAGCTCCCAGCCGCTGCTGAAGCCCGTGCTGTAGTCCAGGATCTTCTCGTTGGGGCTCAGCTCGATCTGGGTCGTGATGCCCAAGCCGGTACGCACCGTGTAGATGCGGTTGGGCTCGTATTCGTAGGTCTGCAACGCGGGGGCGGGCGCTGCCACGACCGAGGCCGGCGGAGTCGCGGTAGGTGTCGATTCGGCCATGGCCGACGCGGTACCCACGGTGATAGCCATGCCGAGTGCGACGGCCAGGGCGGGCGGGATGGATCGGTGACTCATCAGCGACGGACTCCGTTCACGCTGCCACCCTGACCCGCGGGGGCGGGTTGGGCGGTGGGCTGGGCAAAGGGTTGGGACGCGGCGGGGGCCTGGGCCGAAGGCTGGTTGGCCTGAGGCTGCCCCGTGATGGTGGAGGCGGCGTCAGGAGCCGCCGCAGGCACTTGGCCGGCGGATGACGCCGATGCGGGACTGACCGGCACCTCGGCGGGCGCGGTGTCCGCGTAGTCGTTATCCACGCGATAGCTCGTCACCTGGAAGCCGAGCGGATTTTCGACGCGATAACGGTCGTCCATGCGCAGGTTCGGCTTGTAGACGAACGACATGGTGGCGATCTTGCTGTCCAGCGGCGTGGTCGCGCCCGTGTTCTTGTTGTACACCGAGCGCTGGAAGCGCACGGTCGCGCCCGTCGGCGGCTCCCCTGGCGTTTCGCTGGGGATCATCACGATGCTCAGGATCTTGACCCGGATGGCGCGGTCGCGCCCGTAGGTCTTGTAGGGCGCGTTCGGGTTGCGCACGGCGTTCAGGGCCATGTACTCCGAGGCGAGCTTCTGCGACGACATGGTCATGACCGTATCCCAGTCGCGCAGGAGGATCATGTCGTAGTCGTACGCCTCGCGCGCCATGATGAAGTGCGAGATGTTGCTACGATTGATCGCGTCGCGGGCGGTCAGCTGGCGGTTGAGCACGTCATCGGTGAGGCGCGACAGCGAACTGGTACCCGTGTAGGCGTCGGCCATGATGAGGTACGGCACTTTTTCCTTCAGGGGAAGGATGTAGAAGTAACCGCCGATCAGCGACAGCGACACGAACAGCGAGCACATGGCCACGATCCAGGCGCGCCGCTCGCTGCGGCGGGCCAGGTCGGCGATGGACACTTCGAAGTTGACCGATTTCGACACGGCGTCGTCGATTTTCGGCGAGTCCTTTTTCTTCAGCATCGTCGTCAATCCGTCACTTCGAGGCGGG
>CAJYHU010000466.1 GCA_913774655.1 uncultured Luteibacter sp.
GCAAGGCGCTCGGCGTCGACGACGTGCACAGCTGGGACATGACCGTCCCCCCGCCCGGCGTCACGCCGCCCACGTTCGACCTCGCCCGGCTGCGCGACACGATACCGGCCGCCCTGGCCCCGCTGGGCGATGACTACGTCCGTCACTTCCGGGACCTGCTCGACCCGTCCACCCACCGTACGGACCTCGCCGCCGCGCAGGGCCATCGCGTCAACGACAGCTTCTCCATCGCCGCGCCCGGCGTACCGGCCGGGCTCTTCCTGGGCACGTGGACACCCACGGTGCACGCGGCCAGCGTCGTCGCCCACGAAGGGGGACACGCGATCCACAGCCAGCTGATGAACGAACACGGGGTGTCGCCGTTCTACAACCACGGCCCGAGTTGGATGCACGAAGGCATCGCCATCCTCAACGAGATGCTCTTCTACGAATACCTTTATCGCCACGCGCCGGATGCCGCGACGAAGGCGTGGTACCTGCAGGCCCAATTGGACGAGATGACCTTCGAGATCTTTACCTCCGCCGAAGAAGCGCGATTGGAAGAAGCCATCTACGACGGCGTGCGCGCCGGCACGATCCGCTCGGCGGGCGACCTGGACACGCTCACCCTCGCGACCACGTCACGTTTCGAGATCTGGCCGGGCATCGACCCCGAACTGGCGCACGCCTGGATCGGCAAGCGCCTGATGTACGAAGACCCGCTCTACCTCGTGAACTATCTCTATGCCGGACTGCTTGCGACGCGGATGTTCGACATGGCCATGAACGACCCGGCCGATTTCCGCAGGCGCTACGCGGCCCTCATGGCCGAAGGGTTCGACGCGCCGCCGGCCACGCTGCTTCGCACGTTCTTCGGCCGGGACGTGCCACCCGCCGAGCTGGTGCGCGCGGACATGGCCCTGCTGCGCAGGAAGACCGACGCCCTGCGCCGTCTCTATCCGCGCTAGAAGGCGGCCGGGGCCGCCGGCCGGGATACTCGCCGGATGAACTATCGCCACGCCTACCACGCCGGCAACTTCGCCGACGTCATCAAACACATGGTGCTCGTGGCCCTGGTCGACGCGCTCAAGCAAAAGGCCACGCCGTTCGGCTACGTCGACACGCACGCCGGACGCGGCCGCTACGACCTGCGCAGCGTCGAGGCACGCAAGACGGCCGAGGCCGACGACGGCTTCGGCGTGCTGCGCACCGCCACGGGCCTGCCGCCGCTGCTGTGGAAATGGCTGGAGGTGGTGCGCGCCTGCAACGAGGGCGACGACCTGCGCCACTACCCGGGCTCACCGTGGATCGCCGCGCACCTGATGCGCGACACCGACAGTGCCCAGCTGTGCGAGCTGCATCCGGAGGAAGCCGCGGCCTTGCGCCAGGTCTTCCACCACGATCCACGCGTGCACGTGCATGGGCGCGACGGCTACGAGGCCATGAAGGCGCTGCTGCCGCCGAAGGAAAAACGCGGGCTGGTGCTGATCGACCCGCCGTTCGAAGCCCAGGAGGCCGAGTTCCGGCTCATCGAGAAATCGCTCAAGGCCGCGCTGGAAAAATGGCCGACGGGCATGTACGCCGTGTGGTATCCGATTAAGCAGCGCAGCCACGTGCAGCCGTTCCACCGCTGGCTGACGCGCTGCGGGGCGAAACGCGTGCTCATGGCGGAACTACTCCTGCATCCGGATGACTCACCGCTGCGCCTCAACGGCAGCGGGATGGTCATCGTCAACGCGCCGTGGAAACTCGATGAAACCCTGCGCGATTCGCTCAAGGTGCTCCCGCGCATGCTGGGTAAGCCGGGCGAGTCCGAGTACCGGCTTAGCTGGCTCGTGAACGACGAGCCCGCCCAAACGCCTCCCACGCCGCCTTCGCCCAAACGTTCACCCAGCAGGCGCTAGAGTCGGGGCACCTGCGAAGGAGCCCACCCATGCGCTATATCGTCCGAGCCCTGATCCCCGCCGCGTTGTTGGCGCTGGTCGCCTGTGCGCCAGCGCCCATCTACAAAGCCACGCCCAACACCGTGTCGGTGCCCCCCAGCCAGGTCGCCCGCACGCCCGAGCGCTATGGCAACGCCGACGTCATCTGGGGCGGGCGCATCGTCCAGGTGCGAAATTTCGCCGACCACAGCGAAATCGAAGTGCTGGCCTATCCGCTGGACGCCTCACAGCGGCCGAAAGCGGCCGATGACACGGGAGCCGGTCGCTTCATCGCGTCCATGCCCGGCTACGTGGAAAGCCTGGACTACCCCAACGGCGGCCTGATCACCGTGGCGGGCCGGCTCAACGGCACGCGTGCGGGCAACGTCGGCCAGGCGTCCTACACCTTTCCGTTGGTATCTGTGAACCAGTCGCACGTGTGGACGGCCAAGGAGATGTCCGGCGGCCATCCCAACGTCAGTTTCGGCGTAGGCGTCGGCGTCATACGGTAAGATCCTGCGATCGCGCCGCCGGCCACGAGGGCCGGCGGTTTACACCATCCAGGGCAAGCGGGGACCATGTCAGGACACGCCGATTCCAAACGCGCGATCTTCCTCGCGCTCGGGGCCAATTTCGCCATTTTCATTGCCAAACTGGTCGCCGCGATCTTCACCGGCTCAGGCGCCATGCTGGCCGAAGCCATCCATTCGCTGGCCGACTGCGGCAACCAGGGCCTGCTGCTGCTCGGCATGCGCCAGGCCAAGCGGCCGCCGTCGGCGGACTATCCCCTGGGATGGGGCCGCGCGCTGTACTTCTGGTCGTTCCTGGTGGCGATGCTGCTCTTCAGCGTCGGCGGCATGTTTTCGGTGTACGAGGGCGTACACAAGCTCACCCACCCGGAACCGCTGCGCTGGGCCTGGCTCGCGGTGGGCGTGCTGGGCTTCTCGATCGTCACCGAGGGCGTGTCCATGCACGGCTGCCTGCAGGAAGTGAACAAGGCGCGTGACGGACGCAGCCTCTGGCAGTGGTTCCGCGAGACCCGGGCCAGCGAACTGCTCGTGATCTTCGGCGAAGACCTCGCCGCCCTGCTAGGCCTGTGCGTCGCCCTCGTGGCGGTGCTGCTGACGATGGTCACCGGCAACCTCGTGTTCGACGCCATCGGCACCATTGCCATCGGCGTGCTGCTGATCGTGGTGGCCGTCGCGGTGGCCCGGGAGGTCAAGGCGCTGCTCATCGGCCAGGGCGTAGAGCCGCGTCGCAAGGCCGACATGGTCGCCTTCCTCGACGCAAGGCCGGAAATCGAAGTCGTCTACAACGTGCTGACCCTGCAGATGGGCACCGACGTGATGGTGGCGATCAAGGCACGCATGGCGCCCACGCCCACCGCTCGGGCCATGGTCGAGGCGATCAACATCGTCGAGGCCGATTTCAAGGCTCACTTCAAGGACGTGCGCTGGAGCTTCTTCGAGCCGGACATCACCGACTAAGGCGGCGTCGCAGGCCACGGCCGCGGCGGCCCCTTCACCCTGCGGTAGTACAATCGGCGGCTCACCCGAACGCCGAGCCGCCGACCCGATGCCCGTAGCGCTTCCCCGCCCGCCGCTTCCCCCCAACGCGAAAACCCGCCGTTACTGGGCCGTCCCGCATGGTTCCTCCTGGGCGCTCGAGGTCGCCGAGGCGGCCCGCGCGCACGAGGGCCTGTTGGTGGTGGTGACCCGGGACACGCGCAGTGCCGACACGCTGGAAAACGAACTGGGCGTCTTCGCGGGCGACCTGCCGGTGCTGCATTTCCCCGATTGGGAAACCCTGCCCTACGACGTTTTCAGCCCCCACCCGGAGGTCGTCTCCCAGCGCATCGCCACGCTCTACCGCCTGCCCAGCGTCAGGCGCGGCGTGCTCGTGGTGCCGGTGGCCACCCTGATGCAGCGGATCGCCCCGCGCAGCCACATCACCGGTTCGGGGCTGGTGCTGCGCAAGGGGCAGAAGCTCGACATCATCGCCGAACAGCGCCGCCTGGAGGCCGCCGGTTACCGCAACGTGCCGCAGGTGACCGAGCCGGGCGACTTCGCCGTGCGCGGCGCATTGATCGACATCTACGCCATGGGCGCGAGCGAGCCCTACCGCGTGGAGTTGTTCGACGACGAGATCGAATCGATCCGCACATTCGATACGGAAACCCAGCGGTCGCAACACCAGGTGGAAGGCGTGGAGTTGCTTCCCGCGCGCGAATTCCCGGTGACCGACGACGCGGCCAAGCACTTCCGCCATGCGCTGCGCGACCGGTTTCCCATCGACGTGCGCCGCTGCCCGCTCTACCAGGACATGAAGGAAGGCGTGACACCCGGCGGCATCGAATATTACCTGCCGTTGTTTTTCCCTCACACCGAAACCCTGTTCGATTACCTGGCCGGCGACGCGCTCTTCGTGCTCGGCGACGGCACGCTGGAGGCGGCCGCCGCGTTCTGGCAGCAGGTGGCCGACCGCTACGAACAGCGTGCGCATGACATCGAGCGCCCGGTGCTGCCGCCGGCGGAGATCTACCTGGGCCCCGAACCGCTGCGCGAGCAACTCAATAAGCAGGTCCGCATCGACGTCGTCGAAAAGGCGCATGCGCATGCCGTCGACCTCGGCACGCAGCCCGCTCCCGAACTGCCGCTCAACCGCAAGGGCGAAGAGCCCGGCATGGCCTTGCGCCAGTTTCTCGCCCACTATCCGGGCCGCGTGCTGGTGGCAGCCGACTCGGCCGGTCGCCGCGAAGCCCTGATCGAGCAGCTTGGCGGGGGTGGCATGAAGCCAGCCAACGTCGAGGGGTGGAAGGCCTTCCTGGCGAGCGACGAGCGTTTCGCCATTACCGTCGCCCCGCTGGACCAGGGCTTCGCGCTGAACACGCCCGCGCTCACCGTGCTGACCGAGCGCGAACTCTTCGGCGAGCGCGTGCGTACCGACCGCCGCAAGCGTGTCGGCGCGGCGCGCGATCCCGAAAGCATCATCAAGGACCTCACCGAACTGTCGATCGGCTCGCCCATCGTGCACATCGATCACGGCGTGGGCCGCTACCAGGGTCTGCTCACTCTCGATGTAGGGGACATGCCGGGCGAGTTCCTCACCATCGAATACGCCAAGGGCGACAAGCTCTACGTGCCCGTGGCCCAGTTGGGCCTCGTCAGCCGCTACACCGGTACCGCCCCCGAGCTGGCCCCGCTGCACTCGCTGGGGGGCGACGCCTGGGAGCGCGCCCGCAAGAAAGCCGCCGAAAAGGTACGCGACGTGGCGGCGGAGCTGCTGGCGATCTATGCGCAGCGCGAGGCGAAGCAGGGCGAGTCGTTGCCGGTAGACCGGCAGATGATCGACGAATTTGCCGCGACCTTCCCGTTCGAAGAGACCCTCGACCAGCAACGCGCCATCGACGCAGTGATCGCCGATCTCGCCGCCCCGCGAGCGATGGATCGCGTGGTCTGCGGCGACGTCGGTTTCGGCAAGACCGAAGTAGCCCTTCGCGCCGCCTTCGCCGCCGCCACCGCCGGCAAGCAGGTGGCAGTGCTCGTGCCCACCACCCTCCTCGCCCAGCAGCATTACCGTAACTTTGCCGACCGTTTCGCCGACTGGCCGGTCCGCGTCGACGTGCTGTCACGCTTCAAGTCGAAGAAAGACGTCGACCATGCACTGGAACGGCTCGCGGAGGGCCAGGTCGACGTCATGGTCGGCACGCACAAGCTGCTGCAGCCGGATATCCGCTTCAAGAACCTCGGCCTGGTCATCGTCGACGAGGAGCAGCGGTTCGGCGTGCGCCAGAAAGAGCAGCTGAAGAAGCTGCGCGCCGAAGTCGACCTGCTCACGCTCACCGCGACGCCCATCCCGCGCACGCTCAACATGGCGATGAGCGGGCTGCGCGACCTGTCGATCATCGCCACTCCGCCCGCGCATCGCACCGCCGTGCGCACGCTGATCTCGACCTACCAGCCCACGCTGATCCGCGAGGCGATCCAGCGCGAGCTGGCGCGCGGCGGCCAGGTGTATTTCCTGCACAACGAAGTGGAGTCGATCGAGCGCATCGCGCGCGAGTTGAGCGAGCTGGTGCCGGAGGCGCGCATTCGCGTCGCCCACGGCCAGATGCCCGAGCGGGAACTCGAACAGGTAATGGCCGACTTCCATCGCCAGCGATTCAACGTGCTGGTGTCGACCACCATCATCGAATCCGGCATCGACATTCCCACCGCCAACACCATCATCGTCAATCGCGCCGACCGCTTCGGCCTGGCGCAGCTGCACCAGTTGCGTGGGCGCGTGGGCCGCTCTCACCACCGTGCCTACGCCTATCTGATCGTGCCCGATCGCAAGGCGATGACCGCCGACGCGGAAAAGCGTCTCGAAGCCCTCGCGTCGCTGGAGGAACTGGGCGCGGGCTTCACCCTTGCCACCCACGATCTCGAAATCCGTGGTGCGGGCGAGATGCTGGGCGAAGAACAGTCCGGACAGATCCAGGAAATCGGCTTCGGCCTCTACACCGAATTGCTCGACCGCGCGGTGCGCGCGTTGAGGTCGGGCAAGGTGCCCGATTTCGACCTCACCTCCGAACACGAGACCGAGGTCGAACTCCACCTGCCCGCGCTCATTCCCGACGATTATCTGCCCGACGTGCACACGCGCCTGACCCTCTACAAGCGGATCGCGAGCGCACGCGACGACGACGGCCTGCGCGAACTCCAGGTAGAAATGATTGACCGCTTCGGCCTCCTGCCCGACCAGACCAAGTGCCTGTTCGCCGTGGCCCAGCTCAAGCTCATGGCCACTCCGCTGGGTATCCGCAAGGTCGACTTCGGCGCCAACGGGGGGCGCGTCACCTTTCGCGACAAACCTGACATCGATCCGATGTCGCTGATCAAGCTGATCCAGCAGCAACCGCGGGTGTTCAAGCTGGATGGACAGGACAAGCTGCGTGTGATCCTGGACCTGCCGGGAAGCGCCGAGCGAATTCGCGCGGCGCAAGACACGCTGGTGGCCCTGGGCGCGAGGCGCCCGGGCTGATCGTCGGCGCCTACCGGTACGGTAGGCGCCGATCCTCCCGGCGGGCGAGACGCTTCAGGCGGCGGGTGTCGCCCGCACCAGATACTGCACGCTGAACCGGCGCTCGGCGTCCATCCAGACCTTTTCCACGGAAAGGCCGGCTTTCTCGGCCATCAGCGCAAAGTCGTCGAGCGAATACTTGCAGCTGTACTCCACCTGCATCGCCTCGTTCTCGGCGAAGGTGAAACTCTCGCGGCCCAGGTGAACGTCCTGCCGCGTCGTGCTGACCAGCGACGTTTCGATGCGTCCGGCAAGCGCGTTGTAGCGGGCGCGATGACGGAAGGCGTCGATATCGAAATCGGTGCCGATCTCACGATTCAGGCGCACCAGCATGTTGAGCGTGAAGTCGCGCGTCACACCAGCCGCGTCGTTGTACGCCGCCTCGATCGTCGCGGTGTCTTTCTTGAGGTCGACGCCGATCAGGATGCCGCCTCCGGCACTCATCTCCGTGCGCATCTGGCGGAGGATCTTCAGCGCATCCTTGCTCTCGAAATTGCCGATCGTCGAGCCGGGAAAATAGATCACGGTGCGACGGGGCGAGCGCAGCGCCACCGGCAGGCGAAGCGGCTGGGTGAAATCCGCGCACACCGGCTGCATCGGTACATCGGGAAACTGCACCGCCAGCGCGGCCACGCTCTCCATCAAGGCAGAGCGTGAGATTTCCACGGGCACGTACGCGGCCGGCGACTCCAGGTGCTCAAGGAGCATGCGCGTCTTGATGCCGCTACCGCTGCCGTATTCGACCAGCCTCACCTCGGGACCGAGCGCGGCCGCGATGTCGGCCGCATGCTCGCGCATGATCGCGATCTCGGTGCGGGTGAGGTAGTACTCCGGCTGCTCGCAGATGGACTCGAAAAGTGCCGAGCCACGTTCATCGTAGAACAGGCGCGAAGGCAGCTTTTTCGGTTTCGCCGACAGGCCGCGGCGCACGGTCTGCATCGTGTCTTCGATGTCCGGATGCCGGTCGTCGACACGGACGTCTTGCGGTTGAGCGCTCATCGATCGTTTCCCAGTCGGATCCCCGAAAACTGCCAGCGGGCATGGGGAGGAAAGAAGTTTCGGTAAGTGGCACGCACGTGATCGGCAGGGGTGGCGCACGAGCCGCCACGGAGCACCCATTGGCCGTTCATGAACTTGCCGTTGTATTCGCCGAGCGAGCCGTCGAGGGGACGAAAGCCCGGGTAACTGACATAAGGGCTCATCGTCCATTCCCAAACGTCGCCGTACATCAGGCCCAGCGGTGTGTCGAATGACGTGGCGCGCGGGTGCAG
>CAJYHU010000467.1 GCA_913774655.1 uncultured Luteibacter sp.
GTCCCGTCACCGGTGCGAATGACACAAGTGCGTCGTCGCCGAAGACGATACGCCGGTCCAGCCGCTCTTCGCCTCGATCCACCCGGGCCAGTACCGCCCCCACCAGCAACAGCTTGAAGGTGCTGCACATCATGAATCGCTCGTCGGCACGATAGGTGAGATGGCGACCGTCCGTGGTATCGAGTATCGCGACACCCAGACGCCCGCCGTACCGTCGTTCCAGCGCGGCGAACGACGCGACGGCTTCCGAGGATCCTGTCACGGGTGCGATGGCGGCGGCAACGACGCCCATCAAGGCATGGCTCAAAAACGCTCTACGTTCCAAAGGTATGACTCCATGAGATGGACGACATGACGACATCTGAAGCGTGCGCGTTAAAAAAGGTGTTTTCATGGCATGTCGCTGGCGAATCGACGCGACATCCAAGGGTACGACCGCCGATCGACAGATCGTCGTCGGTCTGTGGGTTGCCCCGGAGTGAACAGGAAAACGCCAGAGCTCCCCCCCATGCTTCCAGCGGTCCATCTTACGAAAGCAGGCACACCATGACCCTCGCCAGGCGCACCGCCCTCGCTGCCCTGCTTTTTCCCGCCACCGTCCTCGCGACAACGGGTAGCGAACCACTGGACACGCTACAGCGCAGGCCTTGGCGACCCGACGCGCCGGGCATCGAGATTGCCCTGTGGCCCGCGGCCACGCACATCGCGTCACCGGCTTACCCAGGTCCCGAAGTCTACGGATGGTCGAAGACGCTGATCGCCGGAAAGCCGATTCAGATGGTGCAGCATGTCTCCCGGCCCACGATGGCCATCTATCCCGCCAAGGGCGTAAACACCGGTACAGCCCTGCTTGTTTTCCCCGGCGGAGGCTATCGGGTGCTGGCCATCGATCTGGAGGGCACGGAAATCTGCGATTGGGCGACCGCCGCTGGCATGACCTGCGCCGTCCTCAAATACCGCGTGCCCGGCTCGGGCCCGTATTGGAACGACGAATGCCAATGCCGCCGCGATCCGCCGGAGCCGTTGGCGCTGCAGGACGCCCAGCGCGCCATGGGCCTGCTGCGCCAACGGGCTGCCCAGTACGGCTTCAGCCCGGGCAGGGTCGGCGTGTTGGGCTTCTCCGCAGGCGGCCGCATCGTGGCCGATATCAGTAACCGCGCGGCGCGCGCCTACCCACCCATCGATGCGGCCGACCACCTGCCCAGTCGACCCGATTTCGCCGTGGCGCTTTACCCTGGGCACCTTTGGGACGGGGACAAAAACAGCATCCACCTCACCGTCGATGTGAAGATCGACGCCAAGGGGCCGCCGACGTTCATTGCCCAGGCAGGCGACGACGCTACAGACGACGTCCGCGAATCACTGACCTACTACCTCGCCCTGCAACAGGCCAAGGTACCCGTAGAAATGCACCTGTTCCCCGAAGGCGGTCACGCGTTCGGCGTACGGCCGACGGACCAGCCGATCACGCATTGGACGGTGCTCGCAGAACAGTGGCTACGCCATCTGAAGATGCTTCCCGCGGCATCGACACAGCTCTAGGAATCGCACGCAGATAACCCACATCTTCCGTTACGCTATCGACGTCGACATGAGATCCGCCACAGCGGTCGCAGTGTCTCGCCTCACGCGCACAGGCACGCCCTTCGCCGCGGGCGTCTTCGATGCCTCATCGTGATACCACAGCGGCATCAGCGCGTTCATCTCAGGGTAGTAACCGCCAATGCAGCCTTGCGGCAGGTCGAAGGCCGTCAGGGTGAGCCCGCCGACCTCGCGCGCCACGCCGTCCCCCGCGTCGCTGACCACGCTCACGGTTTCGCCCGCCACCAGCCCTTGCGCATCGATATCGCCGGGACTCATCAGCAGCACGGCCCGTGAGCCCTCCAGCCCGCGCAAGCGGTCGCTGAAGCCATAGATGGTCGTGTTGAACTGATCGTTCGAGCGCATCGTGATCAGGTGAAACCTGCCCGGCGCCCGACCGATGCCCAGCGCCGTCGCCACCGTGGGCGTCGTGAATTCGGCCTTGCCGCTGGACGTCTTCCACTGCCGTTCCCGCGCGGGGTTACCGCGGTAAAAACCGCCCTTGTGGAACATACGGGCCGAATAGTCACGGAACATGTCCGGGTAGGTTTCTTCGATCAGGGTGCGCACGCGAGTGTAGTCCGCCCCCCAGGTGAGCCAAGGACGCTTGGGATGAGGTGGGAGGGTCGCGTCGGCGATGCCGGCGATGATCGACGGTTCGGAGCGCAGATGGGGGCTGGCCGGCGCCGCATGCCCAAGCGAGCCGTGGATGTGGCTGAAGCTGTCCTCCATCGAGACGGCTTGGGGCACACCCCTCTGGATGTCGGCTTCCGCCCGCACCAGGCACGGAAGGAGATAGCTGACCTTGCCATGGACCAGGTGGCTCCTGTTGAGCTTCGTGGCCACGTACACCGTGAGCGACAGTTGGCGCCACGCGCTTTCCATCGCCTCTCGCTCAGGGATCGCCCGCACGAAATTGCCACCCAGGCTCATGAAGGCACGAACTGCCCCATCGCGGACACCCTCGCAGACCTCGATCGTGGTGCGTCCCTTTTCCCTTGGCGGGTCGAAGGCGAACATCTCGGCGAGGCGGTCCAACGGAACCAGTTCGGGCTTTTCGGAAATGCCCACCGTGCGCTGGCCCTGGACGTTCGAATGGCCCCGCACGGGGGAAATCCCTGCGCCCTCTCGTCCCAGGTTGCCGCGCAACAAGAGCAGGTTGACCAGCATACCGATGCTTTGCGAGCCATGCACATGCTGGGTCAGGCCCATGCCGTACACGCCGATCACGTTGTTCGCCGCGCAGTAGACGTCCGCCGCCGCTTCGAGATCGGAACGGCTCAGGCCGGAGTGGTCTTCGATCTGATCCCAGGAGGCGGCTTCCGCGGCATGGCGAAACGCGTCGAGTCCTTCTGTGTGCTCCGCGATGAACGCGCGGTCCAATACGCCCTCCCCGCCCTGCGCCCGATCGGCCGCGTCGCGGGCAAAGATATGCTTGCACAGGCCCATGATGGCCGAGATGTCGCCGCCGGGGCGCACCTGCAGGTACATGTGTGACAGCTCGGTCGGCGTTCGCGTGAGCATCTGCAAGGGGTTTTGCGGATTGATGAAGTGGAGGAGCCCGGCCTCCCTGACGGGATTGAACGTGATGATCTTGCAGCCGCGCTTGACGGCATCCTGAAGAGGATGGAGGAAGCGCGGACTGTTCGTCCCCGGGTTTTGCCCAAAGTAGAAAATGGCGTCGCAGTGCGCGAAGTCCTCCAGCACGCAGGTGCCGACCGGCGATCCGATGACTTTCTTGAGGCCCACGGACGTGGTCTCGTGGCACATGTTCGAGCTGTCGGGCAGATGATTGTTACCGTAGACCCGCGCCATGAGCGCATAAAGATACGACGCCTCCAACGACGCTTTGCCCGACGCGTAGAAAACGGCCGCGTCAGGATCCATCGCCTTCAATTCGGCCGCGATGCCCTGGAAAGCGTCGTCCCAGCTGCACCGTACATAGGTATCGAGCGTCGCGTCGTAGCGCATGGGTTCGGTCAGCCGCCCGACCATCTCCAGGTCGTAATCCTGCCAGGTGCGTAACTCGGCCAGGGTGTGCGCCTCGAAAAACTCAGGAGTGCAGCGGTCCCGGGTCAGGTCCCACAGCGTGGCCTTCGCGCCGTTCTCGCAAAACTCGAAGGCGTGGGGATGGGCGGGCTTTCCCCACGCGCACGACGAGCACATGTAGCCACGCGGCTTGTTCTGGCGCTGGAGCGTCACCAACGCGTCCGCCGGACGCTCCCGCGCAAAAACCTGTGCCATGCCCGACAGCGAGCCCCAACCGCCGGAAACGACGTCGCCCTCGCCCTTGACACCCTCAGCCATCGCACCGCCTCCGACATCGTAGGGCGCATGCTGACGCCCTGCGCGTTTCGGTCGCGTGGCGGTAGGCGCTCACGGCGTTCACGCGCACATGACCAGCCCACGCCCCCAGGGTGATGTAACGCCATTTACGCCGTTACACTCGGGCGCACTCAGGCCAAAGAGTCCTATCCCATGAAGCAGCTCCGTCCGATCGCCCTGCTCGCCCTTTCCCTGATCGCCTTGCCCGTTTTCGCCCAATCCGACCGCGAGGTGGCGGAGCAGATGGTGACCCGCTCCGCCAACGTTTGTCCCGGCCATAGCGCCGATCGCACGACGCCCACGATTCGCGCCACGCCGGTGGCCGCTCTTCGGGTCATGTTGGAGCGCGGCCTGGTGATGTGTCCTGACCGCCGCCTCGACGCGGATGCACCGGCCGTTTTTTACGGTCGCGTGGGGGTCTTCGCCTGGAACCCCGAGGTGAAGGGTAGCTCGGAGGTCATCGTCAAGCAGATCGATGCGATGACACGCAAAGACGACTACCCGCAGGACACCCTGGTGTGGGATGCCAAGGGCGCCGAGGTAAAACAGCGTACGGTACCTGCGTTCGAGGCGAAGCCCGGCGCGGCCGTGCTCTATCACGTGCGGTGATGGCTGCGGGGCGTGCGGCAAGGCGCGTCGGCGCGGCCGTAACACGCTTGCCGTTCGGGGCGCGGTCTGCCTGACAGCGTGGATGACCATCACCCGTCGTGCACGCCCCCGGTCGCGTCGGGGCATGCCCGGTTCGCCGGTTGCCCTTAACGCGTGGACCGGCGCCGACGATGCGTCCGGGCGGCACGACGCACCGCGCCGGTCACGATGGAAGCGGCATCCGCACTGTCCGTGGCGGACGTCGTGTGGGCACTCACGACCAGTGTCAAATACGGGATGTCGAGCACCTCGGCGATGGCAAGGACCTCCGACAACCGGGGCGCGCCGCCCACGGCTTCGAGCTCGTAAAGGCGTCCGATGCCGACGCCGCTTTTCACCGCCAGCTGCTGCATCGACACACCATGCGTTTCGCATTCGCGGCGGATATTGCTACCCACGGTAGACATCAAAGGCATCACACGACTCCCGGCAACACGGTGCAGACACGTTGAGCGACAGTGTAGTGGCCGGGGCATCTGCGCGACGTAAGCGCGTTCGGGCAACGGGTAACGATCGCGTAAATTGTCGTTCGCCACACGGCGTGCGTGCGTCGCCCCATCGGCCACGGGCGGACGCTTCCGGCGACGGGATGCTTCGTCGTGCCCCTACCCCTCAGCCGGGACCGATCGCGCATCCCGAACCCAGGTGATTGACGAACTGGCGGGGCGACTGACCGAGGACGCGCTTGAATGCCATGCCAAAGGCGCTTTCGGACGCGTAGCCGACCATGGGAGCGACAGCGGCAAGCGTGGTCCGACCCTGGGCCAGTTTGTCGGCTGCGACGATCATGCGCCACCGGGTGAGGTATTCGAGTGCACCTTCGCCAACCACTTGCTTGAAGCGTGCGGCAAAGCTCGAACGGGACATACCTGCCGTCCGGGACAAGTCGACGAGCGTCCAGGCCCGTGCCGGATCGGCGTGCATGGCGGCAAGCACCGAACCGATCCGGCGGTCCCGCAAACCCGCGAGCCATCCCCGGCCGTTCGCCGAGTCATCGGCCAGGTGGAGGCGCAAGGCCTCTATCAGAAGCGATTGGGCGAGATGCGCGGCAATCAGGGCACCCCCCGGCTGAGGCTCACGCAATTCTTTCATCAGACGACCGATCAGAACGCCCAACGCCGCACGCGTGGTTTCGGCGCGGATCATGATGAGCGACGGAAGGACGTCCAGTATCAATGCGGCATGGCGGCCTTCGAAGTCGAAAAAGCCACCGACGCCGAAGCACTCCCCTCCGCCATGGAGGCTCGCGACGGTGCCGACGGGTACGCTGGAAAAGAACGGATACGCATCGATCGGTTCAGCACCGTCGGATGAAAAAAGCCGGAACGCGGTCCGCCCCGGCAACAGCACCATATCGCCAGGGCCAAGCCGGGTCGGCTCGCCGCCCTCGATGGTCATCCAGCACGTCCCGGCTTCGACGGCGAAGGCTTTGATCCCGCCGGTGGCACCGAATTCAAGCCGCCATGCGCCTCTGGCGTCGAGGCCACGAAACCCGAAGCTGGCGGGCTTGAGCAGGGTAAGCACTTCGGACAGCGGATCCATGACGCTCCTGGACGATCGCGACGATCTGGTGGACTCAGCCGAATGGTGGGGTCGGCACCCGTGGCCTAGATTGCATGCTGTGCGCACGCCAGCGCGTCGGTTTCACGACGTCGGCGCCAAGGCACGTTTAGCCAGGTTGCCACCATGAAAGCACGAGGGAAGCCCGTATGTCTGAACTGACAAGCGACGATGCCATGACACCATCGCATCGTCCGCGGCGTAAGCCGCAGCGGTTGTTTCTGGGCGTCGCCGCATGCGCGCTCAGCACCGCCGTGGGATTGATCTCGTTGCGTTACGTTGCGCCGTCACGACCGGCCCCCGCACCGATCCCCAATGCGTCCGCACATCCACTCGCGCTGGCACTTCATGCCGTGCCCGCCGCGTTGGCACTGATCATCATGCCCCTTCAGCTGCACGCTGGCTTTCGTACCCGCCATCCTCGTGCTCATCGCGTGATCGGACGCACGTATGCGGGACTGGTAGGTGTCGCGTCGCTCGCCGCGCTGAGGATCGCCCCCATGGCGCTGGGAGGGCCGGTCAGCGCGGCCGGCTTTACCGCCCTGGCGCTGGCCTGGGTCGCCAGCACCGCGCTGGGCGCGAGGGCGGCCATGCGGCGCCGATTCGACGTGCATCGTGGCTGGATGACCCGCAGCGCCGCATTGACCTTCGCGGCGGTCACATTGCGTCTTCTCCTGCCCCTGTCCACCCGGGTGATGGGCTTTGACTTCGTGACCGCGTACCGCGCGATCGCATGGCTTTGCTGGCTGCCCAACCTCCTCGTCGCCGAGTGGTGGTTGCGACGCGACGCAGGAAAGCCCCGGCGGGCGGGCCACTGAACCTCACCGCTCGATCGGCGCACGTCGTCTCCGCGCCTCGACGTGTCGCCGCCCGCCGTTCGACGCGCTCACGACGCTGCAACGTCCAGGCGCATGAGGCTCAGGTCGCTGTCGTTGCTGGCGAAGTCGAACCAAGATTCGATCATGGGAGTGTCCACCGGCCGATCCGTACAGGATAACGAGACAGCGCGCCCCGAAACGCGTCGGTGGGCCGCAGTCTGTCCCTTGACCGGGCGGCATGCATCACGGCACCCGGTGACATATCGCGTTCCATGCGGTGAGGGCGGGCTAGCGCGCGTCGTCCGGGCGCTCACGCAGAAGGACGCATGTATCGCTGTCGCGATAGGTGGCCCTGCGAACGATCCGATAGCCACGTCGCTCCGCGAGCCGCAGCGATCGCCCGTGGTCGGGCGCGATGATGCAGGCCGACGACGGCGAACCCAGGGTCCGGTCGAGCCACGCGAGCACCGCGTCGAGGGCCTCCCCGGCATACCCCCTGCCCTGCATCGCCGGACTAAGCACCCAGCCGCCTTCGGGACGCCCGGCCAGCTCGGCCAGGCCGGTGCGGTGCCAGTCCGCGAAGCCGATCTCGCCGACGAAGGCGCCCGTCGTGCGCTCGCGGATGATCCAGTAGCCGTATCCGAGCAGCGCCCAGTGACCGCGATAGCGCAGCAGCCGCTGCCAGACATCTTCCGCGGAGAAGGGTTTTCCCCCGATGTAGCGGACAACGTCACTGTCCCCCCAAAGCGCGGTCATAGCGGGAAGATCGGATAGCTCTGGCCAGCGAAGCGTCAGCCGCTCGGTATTGAGCGCCACGGCGACCTGGGACCCCTGCTCGGCTCCGTGCACCATCGGTACGTCCCTCGCCTGTCTCCACTGGATTGTTTTGATGCTATCAAATTTTTTTGACAGCGCGGCACGCGCGGATTAGTTTTCAGTGAACCCGCCACGAGACAACCGCGTGACCCGTCCCTCCCAGGCACCGCCCCACGACGAGGCCCGTCCGACACCGGTGGGCGCCGCCATTCGACAGCGTCGCCAGCGACTGGGCATGACCCTGAAAAACCTGGCCACGGCCTCTGGCCTGTCGGTGCCCTTCCTGTCGCAGGTCGAGCGCGACCAGGCCATGCCATCCCTCGTATCCCTGGCGCAGATTGCCGCCGCACTTGATGTCGAGACGGGGTATTTCATCGGCACGCCAGCGCCCGGCCAGATCGTCCGCCGCGCACACGCCCCAGAAGCGCTGCACGTCGGAACCAGTCCGGTCGACTATGTCCGCCTCAGCGGAAGCCACGCCGAACGCCGGATGGAGGCCTTGCTCATCACCATGCCGCCCGGCCACGGCTCGCCGCTCTCCCGCCGCGAGGGCGAGGGATTCTGGTACGTGCTCGACGGGGCGCTCGAGGTCTGGGTCGGGCGCGACCATTTCACGCTGAACGCCGGCGACAGCACACATTTCGAGCAGCGCCATCCCTATCGCATGCGCAACGACGGGACGACGCCCGTGCGGGTGCTCTGGGTGGGGACACCGGCGCTGCTATGACGGTTGCAGTGACAACCGGTTCGGCGCGCTCGGCGTCCCGCGAACGCGATGCCCATCATCGATGCCTGAGGAAGCCCCCATGAGCGTCTTGCGAATCGTCCCCAACCTGGCCACGCCCGATGTGGAGCGAGCGCGTGCTTTCTACGGCGACCTGCTCGGGATGGCGATCGCGATGGATCACGGCTGGATCGTGACCTTTGTCGGCCAGGGCCGCGCCGCGCCGCAAATCAGCTTCGCCACCGAAGGCGGTTCGGGGACGCCGGTGCCCGACCTTTCGATCGAGGTGGACGATCTCGACGCCATCCATGAGCGCATGGCCGCCGCCGGGTACGGAACGGCATATGGCCCGGTGAACGAGCCCTGGGGAGTGCGCCGCTTCTTTGTACGCGATCCGTTTGGACGGCTGCTCAACATCCTGTCGCACGGTACCCCATGATGCCGGTCGCGCGGCTCGTCCACATGAAGCGCCGCGCTGCGCCAGGTAGTGTCACCTGCACGGTGTCGTTGCACAACGAAGCAACCTGGAAGGACTGATGCATGAAAATCGATGCTTCACGGGCACTCGGTGCGTATGCGGCGGTCATGACGCTCGTCGCGGTTTGGCTGGTGTCCGGCGCGAGCGCGCGGCCGAACAGGGCGACGTTCGACACCATCGACGTCCAGCGCATCAACATCCGCGAGCCCGACGGTACCTTGCGCATGACCATCGCGTCGCGCGGCCGGATGCCCGGCATCATCGTCGCTGGCCAGGAAACACCCCATCCGGACCGGCCACAGGCCGGCATGATCTTCTATAACGACGAAGGCTCCGAAAACGGCGGCCTCGTCTTTTCGGGTGCCATGAAGGACGGCAAGCCCACCAATCTGGGCGCCCTGTCGTTCGACCGATGGCGTCAGGACCAGACCGTGTCGCTCAGCAGCAGCGAGGAGGGAGACGACCGGCAGGCGGGCCTCGCCATCAACGATCGTCCCGATCAGCCCGTCGATTTTCCGACCGTTGCCCGCTTGGTGCGCCAACCCGCCAGCGACCAACGCGACGCGGCCATCCGCGCCGCTGGCGTGGGGATCGCGCCGCGCGCGTTTCTGGGGCGCACGCCCGACAAGGCCTCGCTGTTGGCGTTGCGCGACCCGGCCGGCCGCAAGCGGCTGGAGCTGCGCGTAGCGGCGGATGGGCGTGCCACGATCGATTTCCTCGATGCATCGGGCCACATTACGCGCTCGCTGTCCGATGGGTCGGCGCCATGATATTCACTTCTTCATCACATTGCTGAACCCAATCCGTTACCGCTTACCTTCTTGGGCAGTTTGGCCTTAAGTTCGGCGAACGCATGCCGTTGCACTCCTCGACTTGGGGAGAATGCACAGAAATGGCAAATTTAAGTGTCAAGGCGCAACTCGCCTTATTGGCCAGCGGGCTGGCGACGGCCATGTTGGCGACGTGCGCATCGGGACTCTACGCCCTGTCCACGACCGGCGAAGCGCTTCGCACGGTGTACGAGGACCGCACGGTGTGCATCCAACAGTTGTCCACGGTAAGCGACAGCCTGCGTGACGAAGCGATGCTGCTGTCGCGGGCCACGCTCGATCCGGCCCAATTCCCGGGCAAGTCGGCCGTCGACCAGAGCCTTCAGCATCGCGCGGTATTGGACGGCCAGTGGAAGACATATGCCGCCACCTACTGGACGCCCGACGAGAAGGTCCTGGCCGATGCCTTTCACGAGGCGTATCTGGCGCTGGAGCAGGATGGCCTCGCGCCGGCGCGCGATGCGCTGCTGTCAGGCGATCTCGCGACGGCGGGGAAAACGCTGCATGGACGGGTCGACGCGCGCCTGCCTGACACCCTCGCCCGCCTGGATCGGCTGCGCAAACTTCAGGTCGATGTCGCCGCCAGCGAATACCAGGCGTCCCGACAGCGGTATGCCCTGCTCCTGCGCGTGCTCGTCGGCATCGCCACCGCAGGCCTCGCGCTGGGCGCGGGCATCGCGGTCTGGACGGGACGGCGACTCTACGCGGCACTGGGCGGGGAGCCGTTTTACGCCGCCCACGTGGTGCGTCGCATCGCGGATGGCGACCTGACAGTGACGGTGGACCTCAAGCGGGAGGATTCGTCCAGCCTGCTGCATTCGATCGTCGGCATGCGCGACCACCTGTCGACGATCGTGTCCGGCATCAAGCGATCGAGTCACTCGATCGCAACGGCTGCCGATCAGATCTCCCAGGGCAACGCCAACCTTTCCCAACGCACGGAAGAACAGGCCGCCTCGCTGGAAGAGACCGCCGCAAGCATGGAAGAACTCACGGCCACGGTGCGCGAAAACACCAACAGCGCCTTGCTTGGCAGAGACATCGCGAATACCGCCTCGTCGGCCGCCGCGCGCGGCGGCGAAGCGGTCAGTCGCGTCGTGGAGACCATGAACGGTATTGCCGACAGCTCGGCGCAGGTCGCCGATATCGTTGGCATCATCGACGGGCTGGCATTCCAGACCCATATTCTCTCGCTGAACGCGGCCGTCGAAGCCGCCCGCGCCGGCGAACACGGCCGTGGATTCGCCGTGGTGGCGAGTGAAGTCCGATCCCTTGCCCAGCGCAGCGCCGTCGCCGCGAAAGATATCCGGGCGCTGATCGATGTCTCGATAGAACGCGTCCAGGCAGGGTCATCCATGGTCGACGAGGCCGGGGCCACGATCCAGGGCGTCGTCACGGCCGTCCAGGACGTGTCCGGCGTGATGAGCGGCATCTCCGCCGCGTCGCAGGAGCAGTCGTCGGGCATCGAGCAGGTCAACCGCGCCGTCACGCAAATGGACCAGGTCACCCAGGAAAACGCGGCCCTCGTCGAACAATGTGCCGCGGCGTCTCGATCGTTGGCGGAACAGGCGACCTTGCTGCGCACGGCGGTCGACGTGTTCCGCGTCGAGGCGGCCTAGTCGCCAGCGGGCCGCCATCGACGCACCTCTCTCGACGTGACCGTGTGCGTATGGGCGCCGAGCCGACGGCCAGCAGGCGCCTGCGCGATCCGCACTAGGACAATTTGTCCCAAGGGACGGGAAACGCTTTCGGTTAGCATGGCGTCACGCGCAGGATGACGCTTGATCGGCTCGCCAGGCGCGGGCTCACTTCATCTCAGACGTTCGCCATCACGCTCAGCCGAATGCGGGTCGATGCGACCCGGCGAACGTTTCCTCACGAAAGATCGTGACACGCCATCGCCTGGAATGACACATGTTCGACTGGGTTCCCGTCGTCTTCATCAGCTTCAAGGTTATCGTCTTCGGCACAGGCATGTTCCTGGCCATCAAATGGCACTATG
>CAJYHU010000468.1 GCA_913774655.1 uncultured Luteibacter sp.
CACTGGGCGCGGTCGCCTGGCGCGCGCCGCCCTCGACCGCCACGGACGTGTCGAGGGGACTCGCCGCGGCCATGGACACCTCGGACACGCTGGCGCTGCGCCGGGCCGCGATGGCCGACGTCACGCCAGCGGCAAACCGGTCGGGCGCCCGGGTCCCGTCGACATCGCGCGGCGTTGGGTCATCGAGGCCGGAGGCATCCTCGCCGCGCGTGCTTCTCCACAAAGGGCGCGCCCAGATACCACCGTCACGCTTGCGCACGTTCCGAAACAGGCAAGCCGTCACTGTCGACTGGACGCCGCACACCCACCCGAAAAAGCCGAAGGCCACGCATTGGCTGAACGACACGGAGGTTTACAGCGAGGACATCGACGATGTCATGCCGCATATCGAACGCATGACGCGACAGGCGCCGCAGTCGACGGATGTCTATGTCTACTCAGGCGTCCACGGCGCGAGTTCGGGCCAGAACTGGCATCGCGGCACGCGCCAGCGGGTTGCCGCGTCGTTTCTTCGGGACGACCTGGGCAAGGTGCCCAGTTACGAGTTGTCGGCGAACAACCCGGTGACCGTGGAGGATATCGGCGTCATCCGCAAGCCGGAGTTGAAACGTCGGATGCGTCGTCCCGGGCACCACGTCCATGCCTATTGCTTCAGTCTCGCCGACCGCGTGGTGATGAAGGAACTCGCCATCGGCGTGGCGAGGGTCTACGAGCTGTAGGCGACCGCTGGGCAGCGGCTATCGAACGACCGACAACCGCGGGGCCGGCGGCGGCGTATCGAACGGCCGTTTGGCGTCGCTGCCGAAGGGCCGCCAGACGCCGTCCGCTCCTTCGACACGGATGCACGCCTCGTCGCCGTCGGATGCCGCACGGCTCACCGCGTCACGCAGCGCCTCGAATCGCGAGGCGAAATACCCCACAGCCACGCCCTCCAGCCTGACCGGCCACCGCTTGCCATCCTCGGCGTGGTAGGGAATCTCGTATCTGCGGGTCATGACACTCTCCGGCCTGCACAACGTGAGGCAAAGCATGCGGTTACGTCCGTCATGACACGGTCGGCGTTCCTCGCCGCGGCGATGACGCCGCCACGACATCCGTCCCGCGGTGCACAACGGGTCGTGAAGGGGGCGTTTGCTAGAATCGGGGTTTTACCCTGGCGCGCGGTCATCCCGACGGCGTGCCGCCCAAGGAGCCCCCATGTCCGCCAAGATCCTCTCCGCGCTCGGCCTCAATGCCACCGAATCGGGTACCTACCTCGGTCGCGGTGAATGGGCCGCCACCACGTCCGCCGGTACGCTGTCGCCCGTCAACCCGGCCACCGGCGAGGTCATTGCCACGGTGCAGGCCTCCAGCGCGACCGATTACGAGACGATCGTGCAGCGGGCCCAGGACGCCTTCACGGTGTGGCGCACCACCCCCGCCCCGCGCCGCGGCGAAGCCGTGCGCCTGTGCGGCGAGGCGCTGCGTCGCCACAAGGACGCCCTCGGCTCCCTCGTGGCCCTGGAAATGGGCAAGATCAAGCCCGAGGGCGACGGCGAAGTACAGGAAATGATCGACATCGCCGAGTTCGCCGTGGGCCAGAGCCGCATGCTCTACGGCTACACCATGCACTCGGAGCGTCCCGGCCACCGCATGTACGAGCAGTGGCACCCGCTGGGCATCGTCGGCATCGTCAGCGCGTTCAACTTCCCCGTGGCCGTATGGGCGTGGAACGCTTTCCTCGCCGCCATCTGCGGCAACATCTGCCTGTGGAAGCCCTCGCCCAAGACGCCGCTCTCGGCCATCGCCACGATGAAGATCTGCAACGAGGCGCTCAAGGAGGCCGGCTTCCCGGACATTTTCTTCCTCTTCAACGACGCTGGCACCGAGCTGGCGCAGGCCTTCGTCGACGACAAGCGCATCCCACTGATCAGCTTCACCGGATCGACCAAGGTTGGCCGCATGGTCGGCGAGCGTGTCGCCCGCCGCATGGGCCGCAGCCTGCTCGAGTTGGGTGGCAACAATGCCATCATCCTCGACAAGAGCGCCGACCTGAAGCTCGCGGTGCCCGGTATCGTCTTCGGCGCGGTGGGCACGGCCGGCCAGCGCTGCACCACCACGCGCCGGCTGATCGTGCACTCGTCCATCCATGATTCGGTGGTCGACACCCTCGTGAAGGCCTACGGCCAGGTCGAGCAGAAGATCGGCGACCCCACGCTTGCCACCACCCTCATGGGCCCGCTGAACAGCCCTGAGGCCGTGACGGCCTATCTCGACGCCGTCGAGAAGGCCAAGGCCGCCGGCGGAACCGTGCGGACGGGCGGCAAGGCGCTCACCGACCGCAAGGGGCACTTCGTGCTGCCCACGATCATCACCGGCCTGACCAACGACGCCGAGGTGGTGCAGACAGAAACCTTCGCGCCGATCCTCTACGTGATGCCGTTCGAGACGCTCGATGACGCCATCGCCATGCAGAACGGCGTGCCGCAGGGCCTGTCCTCGGCCATCTTCACCCAGGACCTCAAGGCCGCCGAGCAGTTTCTCTCGGCCGCCGGCTCCGACTGCGGCATCGCCAACGTGAACATCGGCACCTCCGGCGCCGAAATCGGCGGAGCGTTCGGCGGCGAGAAAGAAACCGGCGGCGGTCGCGAGTCGGGGTCCGATGCGTGGAAGGCCTACATGCGCCGCCAGACCAACACCATCAACTACTCCGATGCACTGCCGCTGGCCCAGGGCATCAAGTTCGAGTTCTGACCGGAATGACGCCATGAACGACCTGCGCCCGACGGAACGTTTCTCCGACCGTGTCGCCGATTACGTCCGCTACCGGCCCGACTACCCGCGGGCGCTGGTCGACTGGCTGCATACGCTGGGTGTCACGCCGCACTGGCGCGTCGCGGACGTGGGCGCCGGCACCGGCATCTCGTCGAAGCTATTCCTCGACGCGGGCCACCCGGTCACGGCGGTGGAGCCCAACGCGGCGATGCGCGAGGCCGCCACGCGCTGGCTGGGCGCGGAGCCGCGTTTCACCGTCGTGGACGGCCGCGCCGAAGCCACCGGACTGGCGGACGGATCGGTCGACCTCGTGACGGTGGCCCAGGCGTTCCACTGGTTCGACCGCGAGGCGGTACGCGCCGAGTTCGCCCGGATGCTCTCATCGCACGGGCTCGTCGTGGTGTTCTGGAACACCCGCCGCCTGGTCGGTACGCCCTTCCTCGAAGGCTATGAACGCCTGCTGTGCGAATACGGCATCGACTATGCCGGCGTCGCCGAACGGTATGCCGACGACGACAGCATGGCGCGATGGTTCGGTGCGGGCTATCGCGGCAAGGCATCGTTCGCGCACGGGCAGAAGCTCGATCACGACGGCCTGCTCGGTCGCACCCAGTCGTCGTCCTACATGCCCCGCGTCGGCCACCCCAACCACGAGCCCATGCTCGCCGCCCTGCGTTCGCTGTTCGATGCCACGCAGGATGGCGGTTTCATCGATTTCGACTACGACAC
The DNA here is from genome assembly GCA_913774655.1 of uncultured Luteibacter sp. Classification (GTDB taxonomy): domain Bacteria; phylum Pseudomonadota; class Gammaproteobacteria; order Xanthomonadales; family Rhodanobacteraceae; genus Luteibacter; species Luteibacter sahnii. The sequence goes on from CAJYHU010000468.1 coordinate 3,484, forward strand.
CCGCGTGTTCGCGGGTCGCCCGGACGCCTGATGTACGACCTGATCCGCCCCCTGCTCTTCGCCCTCGACGCCGAGACCGCCCACGGCCTCACGCTCTACGCGTCCGACGTGGCCTGGCGCAGCAACCTCTCGCGCTTTGTCCACACGCCGCCCGCCGACCTGCCGACGACCGTGTTCGGCATCCGTTTCCCGAATCCGGTGGGCCTGGCCGCGGGCCTGGACAAGAACGGCGATCATCTCGACGGCCTCGCCGCGATGGGTTTCGGTTTCGTCGAGATCGGCACCGTCACGCCACGACCGCAACCGGGCAACGACAAACCCCGGATGTTCCGCCTACCCGCGCACCAGGCCGTGATCAATCGCCTGGGCTTCAACAACGGCGGCATCGACGCCCTGGTCCGCAACGTGGAGAAATCCACCTTCAAGGGCGTGCTCGGCA
>CAJYHU010000469.1 GCA_913774655.1 uncultured Luteibacter sp.
GCTGAAAAGCCTCGGTGGTCCCCAGGCGCTGACCGCTTACGCACGTCAGTTGGGCGACGTCAAAACCCGACTCGACCGATACGAGCCGGAAATGAATCGGCCGACGCCCGACGGGTTGAGCGATACCACGACGCCGTCGGCGATGCTGGACACGATGCGTACACTCGTTTCGGGGAACGCCCTCTCGTTGGCATCGCGATCGCAGCTGGTCGCATGGCTGGCACAGAGCGACACCGGCGAGGATCTCGTCAAGGCAGGGATTCCAAGGGGCTGGCGTATCGCCTACAAGACGGGGCACGGGAATGGCGCCACCAACGATATCGCGGTGATCTATCCGCCCCATCGGAAACCGATATGGGTGTCCGTTTACTACAAGGGAAAAACGTCCGACGACGACGAGCGACCGAGCGCCTTGTTCGCCGAGGTGGGGCGAATGGCGTCGGCGATCGGTCGCTGAATCGCGGGCATGGGTGAAGGCGAGGATGACGACGGCTTGCCGCGTCAGCCTGTCTGGCGTGCAGTGTCACCGCGTCGGCCGATGAGACGCCCGAGATAGCGCGTCAGGGCGCTAACGATTTGAGGGGCACTGTCACGGTCCGGGAGGCTGCATGAACTCGATGGTGAGATGGTCGGGACCGGAGACGTAGACGACCCGTGTTCCCTTTCTTGGACCTCCCGGAATGGGCTGCGGACTGCCGTTAGCCTTCCACCCGGCGGCCTCGACGCGGGCGATAGCCGCATGGATGTCCCGGACGGTCAGCGCCAGGTGTGCGGCGCCGATCGCACCGGCGCTTTCTGGTGTCTGTCCATGCCGACGCCCGTTCGAATACTGCAACAACTCGACGATGAATCCATCCGGAGCCTTCAAGATCGCCGTTCGCACATTCGGATCGTCGACGCCTGTCACCTGTCGCAGGAAATCGCCTCCCATTTCTGCCTGACGTTCGAGCGTGAACCCAAGGGCCTCTGTATAGAATCGAATCGCTTCATCGAGCGATGAAACGGCAAAACCGATGTGATCAACGTGGGTTACGCCTGCATTGTTGTTCAATGATCAGCCTCTGCTTCAAGTCGTTTTAGACGCAGGAGTGTGTATGCGTGGAAATTATAGTCAGAACGAGGACAACCATGAGCGACCGAGCGCATGGTTCGCTGAGGTGAGGTCAAATGGTGTCGGCGGCCTCGCGCTGAGTCGGTGTTAACGCTGGGACGCGATGGCGGTGCGCCTTTGCGCAGCCTGGTAGTCGCCGTGCGGATCGGTATCGGCGGTGACACTGATCAGCGCGCGAGGCGACACAAGAGCGCAAAGGAGGAGGGCACCTGTGGATGCAGCGATGCGGATAGCTTTCGCCGTCGCGTATCGCCCACGTGGAAGAGGCGCACGCCGCTGGCTTGCCGGGCGGCGAACGGGGCGGACTCCATGTGGGCCTGGCCGACCGGGCTCGCGCTCAGGCGGGTGCGGAACGCGCGACGGGGGCGGGCAGCCATCCGCGATCAGGCGGCGGCGGACTCCAGGCGAAAGAAGGCCACGCTATCCACCAGGCTCCGGGCCCGTGCTTTCACCGCGTCGGCGGCTGCCGCCGCTTCTTCGACGAGCGCGGAGTTTTGCTGGGTCACTTCGTCGATCTGGCGTACAGCGTCGTTCACCTCGAGAATCCCCGTAGCTTGGGTGTCGCTGAGGGTAGCGATGTCCCGAACGGCATCGGTGACACGTTGGACTTCACGGCTCAAGCCCTCCATGCGTTCCCCGGCGTGTCCTATACGTTGCGAACCTTCGGCGATCGTTTCACCGGACTCCTGCACCAACGCACGGATCTGTCCAGCGGCAGCTTTCGACTGGCCCGCCAGTACACGCACTTCGCCTGCGACGATATGGAAGCCGCGCCCGGCCTCGCCGGCGCGTGCCGCTTCCACCGCGGCGTTTAACGCGAGGATGTGGGTCTGGGAGGCGATTCGCTCGATGGCATCCGTGATGCTCGTGATCCGCGTCGATACGTCGGCGATCCGCTCCATGGCCGCGACCGCTTCGCGCATCGCTGCTTCGCCTTCGTCAGCCCCCGCCAGAGAGCGCTCCGCGGCCATGCGAGCCTCCCTTGCGCTGGCCGAGTTGGCGTGTACGCTGCCGGTGAAGGCCTGCATCGACGACGCGGTTTCCTCCAGGGCGGCGGCTTGTTCGCTGGTTCGGGTCGACAAGTCGAGGTTGCCGGCCGCGATCTCCCCGGTGGCCTGCGATATCTCGTCAGCGCCTTGTCGAATGGTGGCCACCACGTCGCGCAGCTGGCCATTCATGCGTGACAGTGCCTGCAGAAGCATCGCCGGTTCATCGCGGCCCACCGGGTTTATCGAACTGGAGAGGTCACCATCTGCCACGGCCTCCGCCACGCAGACCGCGTGCGCGATCGGGCGGACGATGCTGCGGGCCAATAGCACGGTGACGACCATACCCAGCAGCAACGCTCCCATCACCACGCTGGAGAGCAACGTGAGCACTTGCCGATACACCGTGGTGCTGGCCTCTTCCAGGTGACGCGTGGACGCGGCAGACGCTTCGCCCAGGTGATGGACGATGCCGTCGATCGCAGCCGTCGGCGGCCTGTCGATGCCTTTCACCATGCCGTCGACGGTATGCGCGCTGGCCGCGTTCGACGACTGGAAATGACCGAGCGCCGACGTGTAAGTCTTGAGCAATTCGGCGTGGGTCGCAACGGCGGTGTCGACCTCGGCCAGGTTCATGCCCAACGAGCTCATCTGCTGCCGGAGCCGACCGAGATCCGTTCTGACCGCGTTGGCCATCGTTTCGAAGCCGTGGCGGTGCTTGTCGAACTCCGCCGGATCCGTGCCCCTCAACAGCAGGTCTTTCCATTCCTGCACCTGGCGTTTGAAATCCACCTGCGCCACCCGTGCGGTATCGGCGGCGAGGGCGAAGGCCTGTGTGGTCTGCGCCGACTGCACCTGGAACGCGTGCATGCGTGCGAGGCCGCGCCACCCGTCGATACCGACCCATACGGTGGCGGCGAGTAGAAGGACGCCGAGGGCGGCCAGGCGTGTGGCGATGCGAAACCGGAAAAGCCAGGTCATGGTTCGAAATACCGTTGGGCGACGTCGGTGGTGGTGTCAGGATCGTGAGCGGATATCGTCACGTTCGGCCCGAGGCTTGAGTGGGCAGACGTGAAGGCCCGCGGGCTCACGGCGTCGCGATCTCATCTCGCCCCGGGGGGGGGCGGGCTGACTGCGGAGCGCTTGCGACCTGCCGGTGCGCGAGATGGCACGGTGGATATCGTTCTGCCGAAAATGCGCCAGCGTTGCGTGGATCGAAAACGCAAGCCAAGGGGGCCCGCAGCGTACGGCGGCACCCCGTTCGCCAGGCCCACGGTCCGAAGGGCCACGCTAACAGCCAAAAGGGAGGAGGATCGGGTCTCTCGCCTGGGACATCCGTTCGCATGACGGCGTGGCGCAGCGCTATGACGGCGCGGCCTCCCTGTTTGCAGCGGCCGTCTTGGGGAAGACGGCCGCTGCAATCACCACTCCTCGACCCCGTCGGCCGACTCGCGGGCGCATCGTACGCGAAAGCTCCATCTCAGGTTTGTGAAGGTTGGCTCGAAGGCCATCCCGGCTCAGGGAACGCCTCATCGTGTCGTCCCGAGGGCACGACACAGGCGCCCTGGAACGTGGCGTGGGTAATGGGGCGTCCTCGATGTCCGTCATCGCGTCACGTGAATCGACCCCGTGGACGTGCGCTCGGCCGGCCCATCTCAGGCAACCAAGAGGGGCGGCTTTGGCCCTATGAATCTGACGCTCGCGGCTCGATGCTCTCAAGATAAGCCAAAAGTACGGCGGGAATGGTCTTGAGCACGTGCTGGGCGTTGAGATGCTTGCGATCCTTAGCGAAGAGGAGGGTGCCGGAGGCCACCGCGTAGAGGACCTCGGCGACCTTTTTTCCCCTCACCGTACCGATCCTCGCCGCCATCACATCCGTCAAGAGTAATTGGAACCGATCCGGCCCTTCCTGATCGTGGACGCGAAGCGTGATGAGTGCATCGGGATGGCGAGCGAAGTAGTGGAGCGGCTCACCGAAAATCGACTGGACCATATCGTGCGCCGGCATGGCGCGCCACGCCGCTTTGCTGACGCCATCGCATTGCTTGAGGATGTCTTCAAGGGCATCGGCATGGCGCTGTGCCAACGCATCCAGTAACTGCTCCCTGTTGCGGAAAAAGTGGTACATGGAGCCGACCGATGAGCTGGCACGCTGAGCCACCGCCTGCATGGTCACGCTGTCTGCGCCTCCCTCTGAGATGAGCGCCGCCGCGGCGTCGAGGATTGCCTCACGTCGCTTACGTCCGCGCTCCTGCTGTGGCGCACGGGTTCCCCGGTCGTCAAGTGGTTCTTTCGTCATAGGAATGGCTACGTGTCGTTCTGCGCTTGTCGTCGAGCATCCTGCGATGCCGGGCGGAGGGGTACGTCACTGTTGCAGACCGAGCCGGGTCTGTCTAGAATTCGCAACTAGAGATAATGTTCTAGTAAATTTACTCTACTTTATGTTTCGCTCGTTTGGCGGTGGCGAAGAGGCAACCGCACCCCTTGGGTCTTTGGCAGTCCAGCATCGAAAGAGGGATGGCGAATGGTGGCTAACGTCGGAAATCGGTCGCACCTGTGCAGAGCAGTGACCGCTACGCGGCTGGAAGAAGGGCGGTTGCGGCGTGTTATGTCTGCATCCCGGAGGCCGCTGGCGTGACCACCTCGACGCTGCCATCGCTGGTGATCTGCGAGCATTGCGATAGTGTTTACCACCGTGCGCCCCTCACCCGGGGCCAACGTGCCCGTTGTGCGCTCTGTGGTGCGTCGCTCTACCGCCATTCGCGCGCGAGCCCCGAAACGATCCTGGCACTGTCGATCGCCTCGGCCATCGTGTTTTTGATCGCCAACGTCTACCCGGTGGTCGAGATCAGCCTCCAGGGCATGGCCAACGGGGCCACGTTGTGGCAAGCCGTGCTCGCGATGGCATCGGGCGAGGCGGCTCCTATCGCGGTCCCCGTCGCGCTCTGCGTGATTATCGTGCCCGGGTTGCAGATCGGATTGTTGGGTTGGATATCCGCATACGCAACGGCAGGCAGGCCCGCGCCCGGGGGGATCGGCATCATGCGTTTCCTGGCGCTTCTGCGCCCGTGGAGCATGATTGAAGTCTGTGTCGTGGGCATCCTGGTGTCCATCATCAAGCTCTGGAGCCTGGCTCATGTCAGTCCGGGCGAGGGGATGTGGGCGGTCGGAGCACTCATGGTGCTTCTGCCGCTCATCGCCGGACGTGACCTTCGCGTCTTGTGGGAAACGTTTGATGCCCGGCCTTCTGAGCCATCGAGCGCACCGTGATGCTTCCGCCGCGAGCCGGTCACATGGGCCTGGCGCGATGCCATGTCTGCGGCATGTCATGCGAGAGCGATGGCACGGATGCCAGCGCTCGTCGGTGCGGAAGGTGCGGCGCACCTTTGCACGGCGTGCGGGGCGACCGGATGGGGGCCTCGTGGGCGCTTCTGCTCGCCGCGTTGATCTGCTACGTCCCGGCCAACGTCATGCCGGTCATGTACACGCAACTGCTCGGCCGGGGCAGCGAGAACACGATTCTGCAAGGCGTCGCTGAATTTTGGCGTAGCGGCTCCTACGGCATTGCCCTGGTCATTTTCGTCGCCAGCGTGGCGGTGCCATGCACGAAGTTCATGAGCCTTGGCCTGCTTCTGATCGGCGCGCAATACAAGACGCCATGGAAGCGTCGGGAGCGCGCTGTCCTTTACCGGTTGGTCGAAGTGGTCGGCTACTGGTCGATGCTCGATGTTCTGGTGGTAGCGGTCGTCGCCGCCCTGGTCAAGTTCCGGGCTCTGGGCGATGTCGAGCCTCGCGTGGGAATTCTTTTCTTTGGTGCGGTGGTGATTCTGACGATGTTGTCCGCGATGCAGTTTGATCCCCGTCTTACCTGGTGCGGAGACGATCGGTGAACCCGCCGTTTCCGAGTGAGCCGGGCGCCCCGGTCGTGTCCACCACGCGTCGTCGGCCGTCGCTGGTCTGGCTCGTGCCCACCGTGGCTGCGGTCATCGGCCTGTCGATGCTGCTGCACGCGTGGCTTTCGTCGGGTCCGACCATCACGATCAGTTTCATGACCGCGTCAGGCCTGGAAGCGGGAAAAACGCCCGTCAAGTACAAGGACGTCACGGTCGGCGTGGTGTCCGCCATCGACTTGAGCCCCGACGGCTCACGTGTCATGGCGACCGTGCAGTTGGATCAGAGCGCGGCGAGCCTTGCCCGGGTCGATTCCCGATTCTGGGTCGTAAGACCCCGCATCGGCCTCGGCGGGGTTTCTGGTATCGACACGCTGCTGTCGGGCGCGTACATCGGTGTCGACAAGGGCACCGGGAGCGCTACGGGAAAGCGCTTCGTCGGGTTAGAGACACCGCCGACCGTCACGCACGGCTCGCAAGGACGCAGTTTCGTGCTTCGGGCCAGGGACCTTGGGTCGATCGACATCGGTTCTCCTGTCTACTTTCGACGCATCCAGGTCGGCCAGGTCGCGTCGTACCGGCTCGCCGAGGATGGCCGTGAGGTTGACCTGCAAGTCTTCGTCAATGCGCCTTACGATCGCTTTGTGACCGCGGCGACGAGGTTCTGGAACGCGAGTGGGGTAGACGTGTCTTTGGGCGCGGATGGCCTCAAGCTCAACACGCAGTCCCGCGCCACCGTGCGCCAACGTCGCGAAAGCGATGCCACCGGCCATCACCGTGGCGAGGGACTGCGTGTTGAGC
>CAJYHU010000470.1 GCA_913774655.1 uncultured Luteibacter sp.
GCCCACGCCCGAGGCGCCGAGTTCGGCGGTGATCGAGGTGCCCTGGGCCAGGCTCACGTCGCCGTCGACCGACAGCGTGCCGATGGAGTTGCCTGGCGACAGCACCGAGCCGGTAGCCATCGTGACGTTGCCGACGATCCGGCCGTGGCCGCCGAGCGATGCACCGGCCGCGACGTCGACCGGCCCCGCCAGCGTCGCGGCGCTGCCAGCCACGCTGCCGACGACCAGCTCGCCGCCCAGCACCTGGGTGCGGCCCTGGAAGGCGGAGCCGTCGCCGTCGAACAACAATTTGCCCGCGCCGCGCTGCACGAGCAGGCCCGAGCCACCGAGAGCCTCGGTGAAGCGCGCCGTGTCGCTGCGGTTGAACGCAAGCGTGCCCTGGTCGATCACATCCGCGGTCAGCGCACCGAGGGTGCCGCCGTTGCCGACGTTGAGCACCGTGCCCGCGGCGACGTTCGCGACCGTGTTCGCGGTCACGCTGCCGGTGATCGTGGCGCCCTGGCTCGCGGCGAGATCGAACGTACCCACCTGTACGTTGCCGTTGAAGGTCACCGGCACGCTATCGGTGAGCGAGAACGTCGATGCGGCGACGTTGCCGACGGTGCCGATGGCGTTGCCGGCCTGGGTCAGAGTCACGTTTCCCGGGGTGGAGACGGTGAGCTGCGGCGCCACGATCGCCCCGCCGGTCTGCTGGATGGCCGCCGTGGACGACAACGACACCGTACCTGACGCGGTGAGCGAGCCGGCAAGCGGCAGGCTGCCTGTAGCCTGCAGGGTCAGGTTGCGCGCGGCGAGCGCGCCGGGCGCCATCGCGCCCGTCAGCTGGATATCGCCCTGCGTGGATACGCTCGACGGCAGCGTGATCGTGCCCTGGCTGGCAAGCACGAGGTCGCCAGAGGCACCGAGCGACAGCGAGCCGATCGCGAGATTGGTGCGCGAGGCGATATCGACGTTGTTGGCCTGGATCTGCAACGGCCCGCCGAAGGTGTTGCCGGCGCCGATGAGGTAAAGGCTGCCGGCGGTGGCATAGGCGCTGCCGTTGGCGACGGTGAAATCGCCGTTCTGCGCGATGTCGCCCGTGGCGCTCAGGGAGAGCGTTCCGGCGTTCACCGCATCGATCGCGAGCGTGTTCGCGTTGACGGTCACCGTCGAGAGCGCGCCTGTCGCGCCGAGCGCACCGCCGAACGTCACCGCGCCCGTGGGAGCGTTCACGGTGAGCGCGTGCGCGCCGCCCTGGCTGTCGATCGTCGTATCGAAGCCGATCGACGACGCCGAACTGGCGAAGGTCGTGTCCTGGTTGACGCGCACCGGGCCACCGTAGTGCTGGCTCCCGGTCGTCTGCATCGTGCCGTTGAACACATTCAGCTGGCCGGACCCAAGGACGTTGACCTGGCCGGTGAGATTGATTCCCCGGAGATTGAAGGCGCCGCTGCCGCTGCTGACGACGTTGCCGCTGCCGGTGATGGCGCCGCCCATATCCAGGGCCTGCGTGCGCGTGAGGGTCAGCGTGGCATCGCCGCCATCGAGGGTCGCGCCGTAGAGCGCCGACGCCGCGCTGGAGACGACAGTTGCCGTGGCCCCCGAGGCGAGTTCGAGCACGCCCTGCACCACGGATCCGGATGCAAGCATCAACACGCTGTTCTGGCCGTTGAAGACCACCGACGGCGCATAGTCGGTGGCCCCGATGCCGCCGGACAGGATGCCGCCGTTGGTGATGACGGCGTTGGACTGGGTCACGATGCCCGCGCCGGCCGCGCCGCCGCCGGTGGCGTCGCCCCCCTGGATCGTGCCGGCGTTGGTCACCGTGAGGTTCGTGCCGAGCGCGCGGATACCCGCGCCGGAGGCGCCGTCCAAACCATTGCCGACCACGCCCTGTGACACGCCGCCCGCGCCACCCATGCCGCCGCGGATCAGGCTGGTGCGGTCACCGACGAGGATGTTCGCGTTGACGCCCAGCACGAGCACGCCGTCGCCACCGCCACCGCCACCGCCGCCCCACGTGGGCGCCGCGCTGGTCGATTGGCCACCCTGGCCACCCTGGCCGCCCGTGAGGCTCGACGAGGCGCCGAGGGTCAGTTGCTGGCTGCCGCCGCCGGCCATGATCATGGCCGCCCCACCGCCGCCGCCACCGGCCCCACCGGTGCCGGAGTCCGGCGTGCCGCCGGTGCCGCCCGCGCCACCGATGAAGACGCTGCCCGTACCGGTGGCGAGGTCGCCCATCCCGTCGTAGGCCGCTCCACCGCCGCCGCCGCCGCTGGGCACCCGCAAACTGGCGGTGCCGTCACCGCCCCGGCCGCCGACGATGGCGCCGTTGACGTTGGTGCCAGTGCCGCCGCCCGCCCCGCCCGACGGACCGGCCGAACCATCCGCGTCGATACCCGTGGCGCCCGCGCCGCCGTTGCCGGCCGACGACGATCCACCGGCGATGTCGACGTGCGTGCCGGCGATGTTCATCGCCGAACCGCCCTGTCCATTGCCCTGGCCGCCGTTGGCGGCGCGGTCGCTGGTGGTGGTGCCACCGGCCGCGCCGCACTGCTGGCAGACCTGTGCCGCGCTGGGCGCGGCGAGCGACAGGAGGCCGCAAGCCAAGAGGGCGAGCGCGAACCGGCTCGGCCGGGGATGCGGTGACGTGCCGACGGCGGCAGACGTGACAGCCGACGAGGCAAGTTCGGACGCGACCTGGACGACGCGCAGCGCGCGGTTCCATACCAGACGGTATGTGCGGTTCATCGAGTATTCCCCTGGACATATGGTTTGCCGGCCCCACCCTCTCCGGCGCCGCCGCATGGTAACGCGACCTCGCGCGGGATATGTCCACGCACGTTCGTGCGATCATGTGGCATGAACGCTTTCGACCAGCTCGCCCTCTCCCCCGCCCTGCTCGCCGCCGTCGCATCGCTCGGCTACGACACCATGACGCCCGTGCAGGCCGAGAGCCTGCCCCCGATCCTCGCCGGCCGCGACGTCATGGCCGAGGCGCGCACGGGCAGCGGCAAGACCGCCGCGTTCGGGCTGGGCCTGCTGCAACGGCTCGATCCCGACGTGATCCGCCTGCAGGCGCTGGTGCTCTGTCCTACGCGCGAACTGGCCGACCAGGTGGCCAAGTCGATCCGGCGCCTCGCCACGAACATCCCCAACGTCAAGCTGCTCACGCTGTGCGGCGGCATGCCGCTCGGGCCGCAGCTCGCCTCGCTGGAGCACGACCCGCACATCGTGGTGGGCACGCCCGGGCGCGTGCAGGAGCACCTCAAGCGCGGGAGCCTGCACGGCGGGGGCATCGCCACGTTCGTGCTCGACGAAGCCGACCGCATGCTCGACATGGGCTTCGGCGAAGCGATCGACGACATCGTCAAGCGCATCGCCAAGCATCACCAGACGCTGCTGTTCTCGGCAACCTATCCCGACGAGATTCGCGCCGTGAGCGCGCGCATGCAGAACGATCCGGTGATCGTCACCATCGCCGAACCGCATACCGAGGCCACGATCGAACAACGCGTGGTCGAGGTGGAGCCAGCGGCGAAGACCGCGGTGCTGTCGCGCATCCTCGCGCACGAAAAGCCCGAATCCACGCTGGTGTTCTGCAACATGCGCAAGGATGTCGACGACCTCGCCGCCGAACTCGATCAACTCGGTTTTTCCGCGCTCGCCCTGCACGGCGACCTCGACCAGCGCGACCGCGACGAGGCCCTCGTGCGCTTCGCCAACCGCAGCTGCAACGTGCTGGTGGCTACCGACGTGGCGGCACGCGGCCTCGACATCGCCGGCCTGCCGTTGGTGGTGAGTTACGACGTGGCGCACGATCCCGACACGCACACGCATCGCAGCGGCCGCACCGGTCGCGCAGGCGCGGCGGGTCTGGCCATCACGCTGGCCGGCTCGCGCGAACTCACTCGCCTTCGCGCGATCGAAGAGCGCATGGGCGCGCCGATGCCGCGCTATCCGGCCAAGCCCGGCGACGGCCGCAAGGTGCTCAACCTCGCGCCCAACAAGACCCTGGTGATCGACGCGGGCCGCAAGGACAAACTTCGTCCCGGCGACATCGTCGGCGCACTGACCGGCGACGCCGGCTTCAAAGCCGACGACGTGGGCAAGATCGACGTCTTCGCCACGCGTTCGTACGTCGCGATTCGCCGCGATCTCGCCGGGAAGGCACTGGCGCGGTTGCGCGAGGGCAAGATCAAGGGCCGTTCGTTTCGCGTGCGGCCGTTGGGCTGATTCCGTCGAGCGATCCCACCCGCCGCATCCGGTGGACCTGTGCAGGAACGACAGCCCCTCATCCTTGCCAGACACCGTCGCACCGGCGCAGGCCGGTGCCTACAGCCTCGGTAGTCGGTTATCGCGAGCACCCTTCCGATGTAGCGCTCTCGCGACAACCGACCGCATCGCGATGCGTCCCGGCCTGCGCCGGGACGACGGGGTGAGGTGATCGCGAGCACCCGCCGACGTGGCGCTCTTGCGACAACCGACGGCTCCGCGATGGACCACGGGCTAAGCCGGCGCGGCCGGATGAGGTGACATGAACGTACACCCTTGGCAGGACACCGCCCAAAATCCCCTGTAAGCCGAACCCTGACCACATCGAAGGCGATGGCCCTTCACCAAATGAGGCCCGTGACGATTCCGGGCTTGCACCCACCTTCGTCACCATGACGCCCCCGATCGACATGGATCCGTCATGGCCCCACGCTTCGTCCTCGTGCTGCTGTTCGCGTTAGCGTCCTCGGCATCGCACGCCAGCTTCTTCTACCGGATGGATACCCGCCCGCCCGAGGAGATCTTCCAGCACGGCTTCGCGCCGAGCGGCCGACACCCCAGCGTCTTCCAGCACGTCGTCGGCCAGACCTGCCAGCCCGGCGCCCGCACGACCGGTTTCGTCGCGGTGTCGGCCAACGAGTCGTTCGCCATCGCCTGGGGACGTGAAAATCAACCCGAAGGGTCAACTTTCTACGTCTACCGCATCCGATCCAGCGAGCATTTCTACAATGCGGCTCAAAGCCTTTTTTACGCGCGCCGCCAAACCAACGAGATGGCCTACGAAATGGCTGGCTGGATCTTCCTGGCCGAAGCCGAATGGATCACGCCCCGACCGATTCCTCCCGTCGACGTGGTCGAAGCGGCCCAATACGTCAGCCGCGGGCGCCATGCGGCACCCGGCCGGGTCGCGACCTACATCCCCGCGGGCGTGAATGCCACCCCCGGCCCGCTTAACCACTCGCCCTTCGTCTGGGACTACGGCATCGACACGCAGGATGCGCCCCCCGCCTTCAATCCGCTGTGTCCCGCCGTGTGCTTCGGCACGGACACCCTCGCACGGCAACGGCGAGGGGCGTCGACGTGGTACGACGTTCCCGACGACGCCGTCGACGACGCGCGCCGCAAAGCCGATCGCATCCTGGACTGCGTCGGCCGCACGGCATCCGCCGCCCTGGGCATCGACCTCTTTCCCGCGCCGAGTTCCCCACCGCCAAAGACCGAACTGTAAAGACCGCCCTCGCTTATCCCTTCAAGGACGAACCATGCCCTGTCGCCTATGGCTCCTGCTTTTGTTGCTCCTTCCGCTTGCCGCGCATGCGCACTTCTTCTACCGCATGGACACCCGTCCGCCGCACGAGGTGTTTCGTGACGGCTTTACCGCCCGTGGCGACAATCCCAGCGTGTTCGAACACGTGGTGGGTTTCACCTGCCAACCCGGCAACCCCACCACCGCGTTCGTCGCCGTCACCGCCGACGAACGCTTCGCGATTGACTGGGGCCGCCAGAATGAGGCAGTCGGCACGCACTTTTACGTTTATCGCCTGCGGGCCAGCGACCACTTCCATAACGCCGCGCAAAGCCTTTTCCACGCCAGTCGCCAGACCCACGACGACATCTACGACGTCACCGCGTGGACCTACCTCGCCGAAAGCGAATGGGTGACGCGGCATCCCGTGCCAGCCACCGACATCATCGAGGCGACCGAATACATCAGCCGGGGGCGCCAACAGGCTCCCGAACGACTGCGACACTATGAGCACCTCGGCGCCTCGAACCTCCCCGGCTCGATCAACCCTGCCCCATTCGTCTGGGATTACGGCCGGGATCTCATCGAACCCGCCCCTGCCACCAACCCGCTCTGTCCCACCACATGCTTCGGCTTTAGCTCGTGGCACTCGCGCGGCAAGCGGTCGATAGCGCCGTGGTCCGTCGACGCCAACGACGCCCGACGCATCTACGACAACCTGCTGCTATGCGTCGGCATGACCGCCTCTGCCGTGCTCGGGATCGACGACCTGCTAACGCCATGGTCAGCGGCCGGCCGAACGGAGCTGTAGTGTCCCTCGTCCATCGTATCGGTTCCCAAAGCTTGCGTTGGGGGCTTCTCAGTCTGTTCCTCGTGGCCTGCACAGCGCGGGCGAATTTTCTCTACCGGGCCGACACCCGCCCGCCCAGCGACGTGTTCCAGAACGGGTTCACCCCGTGGGGCGACAACACCAGTCTCTTCCTCCACGTGGTCGGTCTTACCTGCCAGCCGGGCGACCAGACCACCGGCTTCGTCGCCACGACGCGGAGTGAGCCCTTCGCCATCGGCTGGGGACGCAACCACCAGTCCAACGGGACGCACTTCTATGTGTACCGCATCCGTGCCGGACCCCAGTTTTTCAATG
>CAJYHU010000471.1 GCA_913774655.1 uncultured Luteibacter sp.
GGGATGGGGGGGCGCGAGTCCGGCGGGCGGGTGAGGGGGCGGGGCGCGTCGCGCTGGCTTCGAGGCACGCTGGGCGTTGCCAGTACCCTCGGTCATTCGTCGTGCGCCCCCGCTTCCCACCTCCCAACCCCCTGACCGTCGAAGACGGGAGACGTGGGCGCGGGTTCGGCGGGCGGGTGAGGGGGCGGGGCGCGTCGCGCTGGCTTCGAGGCGCGCTGGGCGCTTCCGGTGCCCTCGGTCACTCGTCGTGCGCCCCCGCTTCCCATCCCCCATCCCCCGACCGGCTATACTCCCCAACGGAGTCGGCCGGACAGTCGCGTCGCGCCTCGTGCGCGTCGAGGAAAGTCCGGGCTCCACAGGGCAGGGTGCCAGGTAACGCCTGGGCAGCGTGAGCTGACGGCCAGTGCAACAGAGAGCAGACCGCCGATGGCCCCGCGAGGGGATCAGGTAAGGGTGAAAGGGTGCGGTAAGAGCGCACCGCGTGCGGGGCTAACGTCGCACGGCACGGTAAACCCCACCCGGAGCAAGACCAAATAAGGGAACCATGACGCGGCCCGCGTCGTTCCCGGGTAGGTTGCTGGAGCCTGGCGGTGACGCCAGGCCGAGAAGAATGACTGTCACGTCGCAAGACGCACAGAACCCGGCTTACAGGCCGACTCCATCTTTTCGGATCGTGACGGGGTGGCCGCGAGGTCGCCCCGTCGACGTTGGGGTACGGGGGCGCGGTCGGCCGCACGCGTGAGCGAGCGGGCCGCGCCAGCCTGGCCTCAAGACCGGCGTGACGTAGCGGCCCGGTTGGCCCCTCACTGCGCGCCCCAAGGCCCCATCCGCCGGGGTCCCATTCAGGTTCACCCTCGCCGTCCCGTCGCCGCGACGGTGACCTTCCGCAAAAAATCCCCGCGATTCAACCACCTTGCGTCAGTTCCTCATAAACGGCTGGAAATGATGATGAACCGCACCTTTCTCTTTGATTCACAAGAAAAAATTCCTTGACAGTCTCAGGGGGCGAGACTATCGTGGGTCCCGGTGTGAAATCGTGGGATTTAGTGGGGTAACCAGCCGAACATGTTCCAGGGCGAAACCGCCATCACGGTCGACGACAAAGGTCGTCTGACGATTCCGACCTCGTATCGGGATCTGGTGGCTAGTGCCTGCGGCAATCGTCTGGTGATCGCCTACAACCCCTTCGAGACGGGTTGCCTCTGGATTTTCCCGTATGCGGAGTGGGAGCAGGTCCGCGATCAGGTCAACGCGCTCCCCAGCGTCAAGGCCGTGCACCGCGCGCTGCAGATGAAGCTGGTCGGCGCCGCCGCCATCGTCGAGCCCGACGGTGCGGCGCGCGTGTTGCTGCCGGCGAGTCAACGCGCGGCCGCGGGTATCGAGAAAAAGGCCGTGCTTCTCGGCATGGGCAACAAGTTCGAGCTCTGGAGCGAACAGGCCCACCTCGCGAAGATCCGCCAGACGATCGGCGAGGACGAGATAAGCGACGACATGGCGGAGCTGCGGTTGTGACGACGAACTGAATTTTTCTTGGCTGGTGGACGGGAGCGGGATGTGGCGATGGCGGGGCGCGATGTGCACATCCCGGTGATGCTCGACGAAGTGGTGGAGGGCCTCGCCTTGCGCGAGAACGGGCGCTATCTGGATGGAACATTCGGCCGTGGCGGTCACGCCCGGGCCATCCTTTCGCGTCTCTCGGCCGACGGTCACCTTTTCCTCATGGACCGCGACCCCACCGCCATCGCCGTGGCCGAAGCCGGCCTCGCCACCGATCCGCGGGTGAGCCTGCGCCACGACAACTTCGCGACGATGGGTGACTGGTCCGCGCTCGACGGTGGCCTGGACGGCATCCTGCTCGACCTCGGCGTGTCCTCGCCCCAGCTCGACGACGCCAGTCGCGGTTTCAGCTTCATGGCCGATGCGCCGCTGGACATGCGCATGGACCCCACGCGCGGCATCAGCGCCGCCGACTTTCTCGCCCAGGCCGATGAGGCCGACATCGCCGACGTGCTGTGGACCTTCGGCGAAGAGCGCTTCAGCCGACGCATCGCCCGCGCCATCGTCGAGCGTCGCGCCACCGCGCCGATCGCCCGCACGGGTGAACTCGCTGAACTCGTGGCCCGCTGCGTCGGTCGCCGGGAGCCGGGAAAGAACCCCGCCACACGTACGTTCCAGGCGTTGCGCATCCGCGTCAACGCGGAGCTGGAGTCGGTCGAGCGCGGGCTCGATGCCGCCCTCGAGCGCCTCAACGTCGGTGGTCGTCTCGCCGTGATCAGCTTCCACTCGCTGGAAGACCGCACGGTGAAGCAGTTCATCCGCTCCCACGAGGGGCGCGTGCAGGGCAATCGGCGCGCGCCGCCCGCCGAGGCGAAACCGGCGCGCCTGAAACCCGTGGGCAAGGCCATCTTTCCCTCCGCCGCCGAGATCGAGGCCAATCCGCGCTCGCGTTCGGCGGTGCTTCGCGTGGCGGAGAAGCTCGCATGAAGGCGGTCGGCGGCTTCTTCCTCACCCTGCTGCTGGTCGCCGTCATCGCCAGCGCGATCGGCGTGGTGTGGACGCGTCACGAAAGCCGGGTGTTGTTCGTGGAGCTCTCGCGCCTGCAGGGCCAGAAAGACGACCTCGGCGTCGAATACGGCCGCCTTGAGCTGGAGCAGGCCACGTACGCCGAACCCAGCCGCATCGACGCGGAAGCCCGCGCCCGCCTCGGCATGTTCACGCCGAAGCAGCAGGACATCCAGCTGGTGCGTCGATGAGGGCGCGTTACGGCAAAGCCATCGTCCCGAGCCGCCGCCGCGGCCAGGGCCCGAGCCCGCGCGGCCGCGTGACCGTGCTCGCGGTGATGCTCGTGCTGATCGCCACGGGGCTGGTGGTGCGCGCGTTCTACCTGCAGGTGGTGGGCAAGGCGTTCTACCAGGAGCAGGGCGATGCCCGCTTCCTGCGTGAAATGCCGATCGCCGTGTCACGCGGCACCATCTTCGACCGCAACGGCGAGCCGCTCGCGGTGTCCACCCCGGTCGCCTCGATCTGGGCCAACCCGCCCGAGGTGCTGGAAAACGCCGATCGCATTCCCGAGCTGGCGCATGCGCTGCACGTGGACGCCGACGATCTCAAGCAGAAGATCGAGGCGCGCGCCGACAAGGAATTCATGTATATCGCCCGGCAGATGCGCCCGGAAGACGCGCAGGCGGTGGTCGACCTCAAGATCCCCGGCATCGCCTCCCAGCGCGAATATCGCCGCTATTACCCATCGGGCGCGGTGAACAGCCACATCCTCGGCTTCACCAACATCGACGACCACGGCCAGGAAGGCCTCGAACTGGCGTTCGACGAATGGCTTGCCGGCAAGCCCGGGGCCAAGCGCGTGATCCGCGACCGCAAGGGCCACGTGGTGGAAGACGTCGAGCTGGTGCGCGAACCGCAGCCGGGTCGCGACCTCACGCTGTCGATCGACCGTCGCATCCAGTACCTCGCCTACAGCGCGCTGAAAGACGCCCTCGACAAGAACAAGGCCGACTCCGGCTCCATCGTGGTGATGGACGTCCACACCGGCGAAGTACTCGGCATGGCCAACCTGCCGTCGTTCAACCCGAACGCCGTGCGCGGCAGCACGCCGCAGGAGCGCCGCAACCGCGCCGTCACCGACGTGGTGGAGCCGGGTTCGACGATGAAGGCCTTCACCATGGCCGCCGCGCTCACCAGCGGCAAATACACCCCGACCTCGCCGTTGATCGAAACCTCGCCGGGAAGCTGGATGATCGGTGGCCATCCGGTGCGCGACACGCACAACTGGGGCACGCTGACGCCCACCGGCGTCATCACCAAGTCGTCCAACGTCGGCGCGGCCAAGATCGCGATGACGCTGGATACCGACTTCCTCTACACCATGTACAAGTCGTTCGGCCTGGGCAACAGCACCGGCAGCGGCTTTCCCGGCGAAGCCTCCGGCTACCTGCCGGTCGGTCGCACGTGGAAGCCGATCGAGAAGTCGCGCCTGGCCTACGGCTACAACCTCAACGTCACGCCGATGCAGCTTGCCGCCGGTTACGCGGCCATCGGCAATGGCGGGGCGTATCGTGCGCCGAGCTTCATCAAAGGCGCGGACAACCCGCCCAACCAGATCATCACCCCGGACGTGGCGCACGAACTGGTGCGCATGCTCGAGACGGTGCTCGCCCCGGGCGGCACGGGCTATGGCTTCGCTTCCGTCGCCAACTACAGCGTGGCGGGCAAGACGGGCACCTCCCACAAGAACTCCGCGGGCGGCTACTTCGCCAACAACTACATCTCGCTGTTCGTCGGCATGATCCCGGCCAGTGCGCCGCGCATCGTCACCGTGGTGGTCATCAACGATCCCAAGGGCGGACGCTACTACGGCGGCTCCGTCGCCGGCCCGGCGTTCGCCCAGGTGATGCAGGGCGCCGTGCGCCTGCTCGACATCCCGCCGGACAACGTCGGCCGCTGGTATGCCGGCGGCCCGAGTCAGGGCGGCATGATCAGCACCGGCAACGCGCCGCCGCAGGCGGACGACAGCGCGGCGGAAGAGGTGGTGCCATGACCCTGCGCCTGGCCGAACTGCTCGATGGATTCGCCGACGCCCAGGGTGCCGGCGATCTCGTCGTTTCCGGCCTCGCGATCGATTCGCGCGAGATCGAACCCGGGCAGGTATTCGTCGCGATGCGTGGCCTGAAGGGCCATGGCTTCGACTTCGCCGGTACGGCGGTCGAACGCGGTGCCGTGGCGATTCTCGCCGAGCCCCCCGTCGACGCGACCGACGTCGGGGTGCCGGTCGTCCGGGTGGACGGCCTGCGCGTACACGCCGGCGCCATAGCGGCGCGCCTGCACGGCGAGCCGTCGAAGGCGCTCGATCTCATCGGCGTCACCGGTACCAACGGCAAGACCTCCACGGTGCAATTGATCGCGCAGGCGCTGGCCTTCCTCGGGCGCAAGCCGGCCACGATCGGGACGCTGGGCGCGGGGTTGCATGGCGAACTCGTCGAAGGCGAACGAACCACGCCCGACGCCCTCAGCATGCAGGGCCTGCTCGCCGGTTTCCGCGACGCCGGCGCCACCCATGTGGCGATGGAAGTGTCCTCGCACGCGCTCGAACAGGGCCGGGTCAACGCGATCGCCTTCGACGTCGCCGTGTTCACCAACCTGACCCGCGACCACCTCGATTACCACGGCACCATGGAAGCCTACGGTGCAGCCAAGGCGAAGCTGTTCGCCTTTCCCGGCCTGCGCGCGGCAGTGATCAATGTCGATGACGCGTTCGGCGTGAAGCTCGCCAAGGGCCTGCCCGACGGGGTAACGAAGCTGCGCACGTCGATGGCCCACGACGCCACCGAAAAAGACGCCGAGATTCGCGCCGATATCGTGGTGACGTCCGCTCGCGGCCTGTCGTTCAACCTCACGACGCCCTGGGGCATGCGCACCGTGCGCAGCGCGCTGCTGGGCCGGTTCAACGTCGCCAACCTCCTGGCCGTCGCCGCCGTTCTCGGTGCGCTGGGCGAGCCGTTCGACCGCATCCATGCCGCCCTGGAGTCGTTGCAGCCAGTGAACGGCCGCATGAGCCGGCTTGGCGGCGACGGCAAGAAGCCGCTGGTGG
>CAJYHU010000472.1 GCA_913774655.1 uncultured Luteibacter sp.
CTGGACCAGCACCTGGCCGAGTTTGTCGCGGCGCCGCCGGACGTGCGGTCACCGACGGAGCGTGCCGCGTCGCCCTGACGCCCTAGCGCGGGTGCCTGCCGGTATCGCCGTCGACGACGCGCCGTCCATCGGCCAGCAGCGCATCCAGCGAGGCGCCGATCCGCGCGGGGAAGGCCATCTGGTTGGCGAGGTACCACGAGCGCGCGTGGTGGCCGAGCGTGGCGCGTTCGCCCTCGCCCATGGCGATGGCGCGCTCGACGGCGCGTTCGAGCGCCGTCTCGTCGACGTGCCACGTACGCGCGAGGTTGTGTGGCTCGCCTTCGCGCGCGGCGACGAGAATGCCCCGCGTGTCGTCGATCATCTGGTTCATCGGCGCGCCGTCGCAGGTCATCACCACGGCGCCGCAACTCATGGCCTCGACGAGATAGTGCCCCCAGCCTTCGGTCTGCGACAGGCACAGGTGGAACGGGCTGGCGTTCTGCAGGTGGCGGACCTCGGCGTCGGACAACCGCTCGCGCACGATGCGCAGGTTGGCGGCGCCGCCGTCGTCTTCGCCCGGCGCGCCGGCGCGAAGCACGGTGAGCAGGGGCCACTCCGGGTGCCGCTTCCACACCGCCACGAGCGTCGCCGTGCCCTTGAGCTGGCTGGAGCCGGCGGCATGCAGGAAGGTGCGCGGCTGGCGCGCCACCGACGGATCGTAACGGTCGGGACTGCGAAACCCGACTTCGATGGCGCGTAATCCACGTGCCTCGAAGAGGCGCGTCGCTTCGTGCGTTTTCGTCAGCAGGGCGTCGTAGCGCGTCAGGTAGCGCAGGCTTCGACCGGACACCCACTCCGGATTGGGCATCAACAGGTCGATGCGGGCGAGCCCGAACGCGGCCGGGCGCACGTGTTCGAGCGACAGGTTGATATCGAAGCGGGCGGGTTTCCGGCCCAGGGTCAGCCAGGAGGCGAGCCGCATGCGCACACGCATGCCGCGTAGCCGCCAGGCGCCGTCGTAGCGGCGCGATCCCAGGCGCGACACGGTGACCTCGTGGCCCCGTTCGCGCAGGGCGCCCTCGACCACGGCGATGTCATGCGACAGCCCGCGCTGGTTGTCCCAGGCGAGCAGGTGGACGCGCGCCATCAGCGGGCGGCCTCCGCCCTCGCGCCGATCGCCACGCGCACGGGCCGTGCCGTGGCCAGCATGAAGCCGAGGGCGAGGTAGAAGTAGAACGAGTGCGGCATGGCCCGGTAAAACACGTTGTCGGTGATCGCCGATAGCACGTACATCACCACGAGGGCGAGACCGGCGGTGGCGAGCGTGGCCGTCCATTCGTCCGGATGGTCCAGGCGGCGGATGAAGTGCATCGCCGGCAGCGCGAACACGAGCAGCGTGATGAGCAGCAGCGGCACGCCGCCGGTGGCGGCGGCCTCGAGGTATTCGTTGTGGGGATGATCGTAGCGGGCGATGATCGGGCTGGCTTCGCCGTGCGCCACCAGCTCGCGGGTGAAATGGCCGAACTGGTCGATGCCCACGCCGTCGATCGGGTGCTCGGCGAAGGCCTTGCCCGCCACTTCCCACATGGCCAGGCGTTCGCGCACGGGGCCGGCGGTGTTGTCCTTGCTGAACGTGCTGACTTCTTCGCCCACTTCGCCGAAGCGGTGCAGCACTTCATGGTGCAGCGCGGTGGTGGCGGTAATGACGCCGGCCACGAGCAGGCCCACGCATAGCGCGGCGCCATGCCAGCGGCCGGTGCGGCGCACGTGCACGATGACCACCACGAGCAGGGCGGGGATGAACGCCAGCATCGGGCCGCGGCTCTGGGTGAGGATCGCCCCGTAGGCGCCCACCACGATCGCCAGCGCGTGCAGCGCGCGCTCGCCGCGCGGCACGCCCGGCTGGATCAGCCGGATGATCGAGAAGAGCACCATGCACAGCGTGACCATGGTGAACTCGATGGCGCTCCAGTCACCGCCATTGGTGCCGTACGCACGCTCCACCCCGAGGAGGTGGTGCTGCACGATGCACGAACCGCCGAGCACGAGGGTGGTCAGGGCGAATACCGTCCAGATCCAGCGCCAATCGAGCGGCGCGGTGAACACCGCGGCGGTGCCCAGGAACACCAGCGTCTGCGCGGGCAGATCCAGTTCGCCCCAGCCCAGCTTGTGCCAGGCGATGCTGAAGACCGCGTAGGCGAAACGCAGCAGGCCCACCACGACGATCGCGCGCACCAGGCGGTAGCGCAGCCGGGTGTCGGGGGAGCGCGCCATCATGACCATGCCCACCACGAGCATCGCGAGCATCGGCAGCGCCTTGCCCTTCCAGGGGACGGACACGGCGAGGGGGATGATCGCCACGAGCGCGCTGAGCAGAACGGTACGCCAGGTGTACCTAGGATCGGCGGCCGTTACGGCTGCGGTCATGCGAGTTTTCCATCAACGCCCGTCGGGAACGCCGTAGCCATGCAGACGCAGGCGACGGTACGGTGCCACCGGGAATCGGCGGATAGCCGGGATGGTACAACAGCCCCGCGGCAAGCCGGGCCGGGTGTCCCTTCGGTTCGTTCAGCGTTGGGCCGCTTTGCTCAGCAAGGCGTAATACATGCCGTCGAGGTCGCCGTCGCCGGGCAGCATCTGCCAGCCGACCGACGTGCGGCGCCCGGCCGGCAGGGTCAGAGGCAGCGTCTCGGCGTCGGCCTGCCGGTCGAGGAACGCGGCGACCACGCCGTCGTTTTCGCGGCGCAGGATCGAGCAGGTGACGTAAAGCAAGCGTCCGCCGGGCGCCAGGGTTGGCCAGCAGGCGGCCAGGATGCGCGACTGCTGGGCGACGAGGGCGTCGATGTCGGCCTCGCGGCGATGCAGGCGTACGTCGGGACGCCGCCGGATCACACCGGTGGCCGAGCAGGGCGCATCGATCATCACCCGATCGAAGGGCGTGCCGTCCCACCAGGCCGAGGGCTCGCCCGCGTCGCCGACCACCACCTCGGCGTGCAGGCCGAGGCGATCGAGGTTCTGCCGGATGCGCGGTGCGCGGCGCGGCTCCGCTTCCACCGCGAGCAGGCGCAGGTCGGCGCGCTCCAGCGCGTGACAGGCCTTGCCTCCCGGTGCGGCGCAGGCGTCGAGCAGGCGCTGGCCGTCGGCGAGGTCGAGCAGGTCGGCCGGCACCTGCGCGGCCCCGTCCTGCACGGCGAAGTGACCCTCGGCGAAGCCGGGCAGGCGGGTCACGTCGGTGCTATGGGGAAGCACCAGGCCGTCGGCCAGCCAGGGATGCGGCGTCACCTCCCCGCCAGCATCGCGCAGGGCCGACGCGACCGCCTCGGGCGTGGCACGGCGGCGGTTCACGCGAAGCATCAGGGGCGGCTCGCGGTTGGCCGCGGCGAGCACGTCGCCGGCGGCCTCGGGCCAGTCGTGTTCGATGGCGCGGACCAGCCATGCCGGATGCGCATGACGGGTGGCCGGTTCGGCGTCCAGCGCCGCGAGAAGGCTCTCGCGTTCGCGCAGCCACCGGCGCAGCACCGCGTTGGCCAGGCCGGCCAGGCGCGGCCGGCGCAGTTCCCGCACGGCATCGACCGTGGCGGCGACGGCGGCGTAGGAGGCCAGTTCGAGCACCTCCAGCTGCACCAGCGCGGTCACCATGAGGGCGTGGACGACCGGCTCCTGGCGGCGGATCGGTTTGTCGAGAAGGCGGTCGAGCGCCGCGTCGAAGCGTGGCCACCAACGCGCGCCTTCGTTGAGCAGCGCGGTCAGCAGGGCGCGGTCGCGCGGGTCGGCGAGGCGGGGCAGCACCCGGTCGGCGACGTCGCGCAGCGAGTGGCCCGACAGCGCGACATCGGCCAGGGCCTGCGCTGCCAGGGCGCGCACCGATGGCCGACTCACGGGCTGGACCGCCGCAGCTCCGGCCGGGCGTTGAGGTAGTCGGCGATGCCGATGCGGCGGCCGCCGTCGCGTTGCACCGCGAGCAGGCGCAGCGCGCCCTCGGCACAGGCCACGTCCACGCCGTCGCGCGAGGCGGCGATCACCGCGCCGGGCGTCGCGTCGGCCGGCCGCTCGACGGCACGTGCGGACCAGATGCGCAAGCGTTCGCCCGCGACCTCCGCCTCGGCCACGGGCCATGGGTCGAACGCCCGTACCTTGCGCTCGAGTTCGATCGCCGGCAGGGAGAAATCCAGGTGCGCCTCGGCCTTGTCGAGCTTATGCGCGTAGGCCACGCCGTCGCCCGCCTGCGGCCGGGCCACCAGGGTTTCGCCCGCCAGCGTGCGGCGCAGGCCGTCGGCGAGCGCTTCGGCCCCGAGCGCCGCCAGGCGGTCGTGCAGGCTGCCGCCGGTGTCGTCGGCCGTGATCGGGGTGCGGCGTTCGATCAGCACGGGGCCGGTGTCCAGGCCGGCTTCCATCTGCATGAGGTCGACGCCGCTTTCGGCGTCGCCCGCGAGGATGGCGCGCTGGATCGGCGCCGCGCCGCGCCAGCGCGGCAGCAGCGAGGCGTGGACGTTCCAGCAGCCCAGGCGGGGAATGGCCAGCACCTTGCGCGGCAGGATGAGCCCGTAGGCCACCACCACCATCAGGTCGGGTGCGTACGCCGCGAGCGTGGCGCGATCGGCGTCGGCCTTGAACGACACGGGCTGCTCGACCGGCAGGCCCGCGGCCAGGGCGGCGTCCTTCACCGGGCTGGCGGCGAGCTTGCGGCCGCGGCCCGCGGGCCGGTCGGGCTGCGTGTAAACGGCTACCACCTCGACACCGGAAGCGCGGCAGGCGGCGAGGCAGGGCACGGCGAAATCGGGTGTTCCGGCGAACACCACGCGCAGGGAGGCGCCCGCCATGCCTACGCGCTGGCCTTGCGCTGTTTTTCCATACGCTTCAGCAGCATGCCGCGCTTGAGTGGC
>CAJYHU010000473.1 GCA_913774655.1 uncultured Luteibacter sp.
GCGACTACTCGCGCAAGGCCGGCGAATGGGTGCCCAACGTCCACGGCGGGCGCGAGAACCTCGAATCGATCGCTTTCCTGCGCCGCGTGAACGCCCTTGTCGCCGAGCGCCACCCCGATTGCATGACCATCGCCGAAGAATCCACCGCATGGCCAGGCGTGACCCGGCCGGTGAGCGAGGGCGGCCTCGGCTTTACCTTCAAGTGGAACATGGGCTGGATGCACGATTCGCTCCAGTACATGTCGCGCGACCCCATCCATCGACGCTGGCACCACGGCGAGATGACCTTCAGCATGGTCTACGCCTACTCCGAGAACTACGTGCTGCCGCTCTCGCACGACGAAGTGGTGCACGGCAAGCGGTCGCTGCTGGGTCGCATGCCGGGCGACGAATGGCAGCGTTTCGCCAACCTGCGCGCCTACTACGGCTTCATGTGGGCGCATCCCGGCAAGAAGTTGCTATTCACCGGTGGCGAAATCGCCCAGCCGCACGAGTGGAACCACGACGCGCAGATCGCCTGGGAGCTGCTGGATCACCCGTTGCACCTGGGCGTGCAGAAGCTGGTGCGCGATCTCAACCGGCTCTACGCGAGTACGCCCGCGATGCACGCGCTCGACACCGACCCGCGTGGCTTCCGCTGGGTGATCGGCGACGGCGCGGAGCAGAGCGTGTTTGCCTGGCTGCGCTTCGCCGACGGGAGTCGCCCCGCGCTGGTCGTCAGCAACATGACGCCGGCGCCGCACCACGGCTTCCGCCTTGGCGTGCCGGAGGCCGGGCGCTGGCGTGAGGCCCTCAACTCCGATGCCACCGATTACGGCGGCTCGGGCGTGGGCAACGAAGGGGCGCGCCACACGCAGGCGGTGCCGTCCCACGGTTTCGACCAATCGCTGGTGCTGAGCCTTCCACCCCTGTCCACGGTGATCTTCGTCGCCGACTGAAAAGAGGAATCTATGCCCGCGCTCCCCGAACGCATGCAATCCGGATCGCCGTATCCCCTCGGCGCCACCTGCGACGGCATGGGCACGAACTTCGCGGTGTTTTCCGCCCATGCGGAACGCATCGAACTGTGCCTGTTCGACCCGTCGGGCAAACGCGAAATCGCCCGCTACGATCTGCCCGAGTGCACCGACGAGGTCTGGCACGGTTACCTGCCGCGCGTGCGCGGCGGTGCACTCTACGGCTTTCGCGCCCATGGCCCGTACTTGCCCGAAGAAGGCCACCGCTTCAATCCGAACAAGCTCCTTCTCGACCCGTACGCGCGCCTTCTGCACGGGCAGGTGCGCTGGTCCGACGCGCTGCACGGCTACCGCGTCTCGTCGCCCCGCGAGGATCTCTCCTTCGACCGGCGCGACAGCGCCGCCGCCATGCCTAAGGCGGTGGTGGTGGACGAGCCCATGCATTGGCGCCGCGGGACCAACCGGCCGCATACGCCGTGGAACCAGACCGTCATCTACGAGACCCACCTGAAGGGGTTCACGCGCACGCTCAAGCGCATCCGTCCCCACGAACGGGGCACCTTCATCGCGCTGGCCGATCCCTACGTCATCGATTACCTCGTCAAGCTTGGCGTCACGGCGGTCGAACTGCTGCCCGTACACGCCTTCCTCCAGGATCGCCGCCTTGCCGAACTGAAGCTGCGCAACTACTGGGGCTACAACACGATGGCGTTCTTCGCGCCCGAGCCGTCGTACCTGGCCGAGGGCACGCTGAGCGAGATCCGCGCGGCCGTGCAGGCCCTGCACGCGGCCGGCATCGAGGTGATCCTCGACGTGGTCTACAACCATACGTGCGAAGGCAGTGAAATGGGCACCACGATGATGTTCCGCGGGCTCGACAACAAGAGCTATTACCGGCTCATGCCGGACAACCCGCGCTATTGCATCAACGACACGGGCACCGGCAACACCGTCAACACCGCGCATCCCCGCGTGTTGCAGCTGGTGATGGACTCGCTGCGCTACTGGACGCAGACCTTCCACATCGACGGCTTCCGCTTCGACCTCGGCGTGAGCCTGGGCCGGGAGGAGCATGACTTCGATCCGAACAGCGGCCTGTTCGATGCGATGCGGCAGGATCCGGTACTGGCCAGCGTCAAGCTGATTTCCGAGCCATGGGACATCGGCCCGGGCGGCTACCAGTTGGGCAACCATCCCCCGGGTTTCGGCGAGTGGAACGGCAAGTTCCGTGACGACGTGCGCCGTTTCTGGAAAGGCGACTCAGGCATGCGCGGGGCGCTCGCCGGCCGGCTCCAGGCTTCGGGCGACCTGTTCGACCACCAGCGGCGCAAGCCCTGGGCATCGGTGAACTTCATTACCGCGCACGATGGCTTCACCCTGGAAGACCTCGTCAGCTACAACGACAAGCACAACGACGCCAACGGCGAGGACAACCGCGACGGTGGCAACGACAACGAGAGCTTCAACCATGGCGTCGAAGGTCCCTCCGATGACCCCGCGATCGTCGAGGTTCGCGACCGGGTCAAGCGGGCGCTGCTGTCCACGCTGTTCTTTTCCAACGGCACGCCGATGCTGCTCGGGGGCGACGAATTCGGCCGGACGCAGAACGGCAACAACAACGCCTACTGCCAGG
>CAJYHU010000474.1 GCA_913774655.1 uncultured Luteibacter sp.
GCCGAGTTGACCGGCGGCTTGCCGCCCGATCGCAACCGGGCCGCCGCCGCCGTGGTGGCCGCGCTGACCGAGGGCCTGCTCACCTTCGAGCGCCACGGGTTCGCCGCGTTCGCACAGGAATACGCCGCCCACGACCTTCTGCGCGGCCAGTCGCTGCGCATCCTCGATCCACGCGGCGAATACGAGGCCGTGGGCGAGGGCGTGGATGCCCGGGGCGCCCTGCGCGTGCGTCGCGCCGACGGCAGCCAGGTCACGGTCGACAGCGCCGAGGTCTCGGTGCGCCGGAGCGGGGCCGCATGATCCTCCTGCTCGACCTGGGCAACACCCGGCTCAAATTTGCGATGTGTGACGACGGTGCCCTTATCCATCGTGGTGCGTTCGCGTGGGATGCCGACATCGCCGGCGAACTGGCCCGGCGGTGGGCGGACGGACCCCGGCCCACCCGTATCGTCGGCGCCTCTGTCGTCGATGCCGCGCGCGAGCGCGCCGTCTCGGCGGCGGCGGAACGCGCCTTTGGCATGGCGCCGTGCTGGGTCCGCACGCCCGCGCGCGCCTGCGGCGTCACCAATGCCTATGCGGAGCCCCACCGGCTCGGCATCGATCGCTTCCTCGCCATGGTCGATGCCCGGGCGGAAGGACGCGCGCCCTGCGTGCTGGCGAGCGTGGGCACGGCACTGACGCTCGACGCCCTCGATGCGAACGGGCACCACCTCGGGGGCTGGATCGCGCCGGGTCCGGTGTTGATGCAGCAGTCGATCCTCGGCGCCACCGCCCAGGTGCGGCCGGACCATCCCGGTGCCGTGCGCGACCTCGCCGACAACACCGCCGACGGCCTGGCGTCCGGGTGCTGGCAGGCTTCGGCCGCGCTCATCGACCGCTTTGCCACCCGCTCGGCGCCCATGCTCGGTGGCGCGCCGACCGTGACCCTGGGCGGTGGCGACGCCGACGTGCTGGCGCCCCTGCTCGAGCACCGGGTCGTCCCCGTGCCCGACGCGGTGCTGCGTGGGTTGGCCGTGTGGGCGCGGTCGCAGCCGCAGATGGACGATTTCTCCTAGAATCCGGTCGCTGCCGGTTCTTACAGGGGAACGCGCGCAGGCCCTTCCGGACGATCCAAGGCCCCCATGCTGCTGCGTTTGCTGTTCGTTCTGCTCATCGCGCTCAACATCGCCGTGGCCGCCTGGCTGCTGCTCGGCGACACGGGCACGCACGCGGTCGACCCCGTCGACAAAGGCGTGCCCGCGCTGAAGCTGCTTGCCGAGCTGCCCGCCCACGCCACCACGGCGCCGGCACCGGCCGCGTCTGCGCCGGCCGTGGCGCCGTCCGCCAGCGCGTCGGCCAAGGTCGCCGCGGTCACGCCGGCGACGCCCGCCCGTCCCGCGAGCACGCCCACCCCACCGCCGGCTCCCACGCCGCCGCCGCCGCAACGCAGCTACCGCTGCCTGGCGGTCGGACCGTTCGCCAGCCAGGTCGACCTGCGCGCGGCGCGCACGGCACTGGCATCCCGCACGGTGCGCGCCCGCCAGCGCCAGGAGCAGACCACCGAGTCGCACGGCTGGCGCGTCTACCTGCCGTCGCAGGCCAGCCGCGACCAGGCCGTGGCCCAGGCCCGCCGGCTGGAGGCCAAGGGCATCAAGGATTACTTCGTGGTCGGTGCCCAGGGCGACCTGCCCAACTCGGTGTCGCTGGGCCTGTTCCACGACCCCGCCAACGCGCGCAAGCGCCGCGACGAGGTGGTGGCCGCGGGCTTCCCCGCGCGCATGAGCGAACGCACGGAAACCGTGCCGGTCTGGTGGCTCGACGTGGTGGTGCCCGAAGATAGCGGTGCCGACGTCCGCCGCGCCGTGCGCGCCCCGGGTATCACGACCCGAACCACGGGCTGCTTCTGATAGACTCCCCGCCTTCGCCGGCATAGCTCAGTTGGTAGAGCAACCGCCTTGTAAGCGGTAGGTCCCCAGTTCGAATCCGGGTGTCGGCACCACTCCCCGCGCGACCGCCAGCGCACATACACCGATCGAACACGAACGGTTCCACGGTCGTGTCTTCGAGGCGGGTTGGCGCATCGGTCCGGCCTTTCGTTGAAGCAAGCGTCCGCATCCGTGGAGGACACGCCACTGCGGCACTGCAACGTGGCCGTTTCCAGGGGCGGTGTAAACTGACCGGATGACCCGGCTCTACGCTCTGCTGTCGTTCGTCCTGCTCGGCCTGCCGCTCTGCACGGGGGCGCAGGACGTGTCCCGCGAGGCCCTCGCCGCGCGCATGGCCTCGCGGCAGGCGCCGCTGTTGCTCGACGTGCGAACGCCGACGGAATACGCCCAGGGCCACCTGGCCGGTGCGTTGAACCTGCCGGTCGACGAGGTCGCCGCCCGCCACGGCGTGCTGGACATACCGCGCGACCGCGAGGTGGTCGTTTACTGCAAGTCGGGCAAGCGTGCCGCGCGGGCTCGCGATACCCTGCAATCCCTGGGTTACACCCGCGTGCGCCTGCTCGACGGCAGCGCCGATGGCTGGCGCGCCGATGGCCGGCCGCTGGTCGCGGAACATCCCTCACCCTGAGTCCTATCCATGAGTCCTACCACCC
The DNA here is from genome assembly GCA_913774655.1 of uncultured Luteibacter sp. Lineage (GTDB taxonomy): Bacteria > Pseudomonadota > Gammaproteobacteria > Xanthomonadales > Rhodanobacteraceae > Luteibacter > Luteibacter sahnii. The sequence continues at coordinate 2,579 of CAJYHU010000474.1, forward strand.
GCTCGGTCGCCCTCGTGGGCGTCCCTACCGATATCGGCGCCGGTCATCGCGGCAGCTCCATGGGCCCGGAGGCCCTGCGCGTGGCGAAACTCGCCGAGCGCCTGACCGCGCGCGGCATGCACGTGGTCGACCGCGGCAATCTCGTCGGGCCGCTCAACCCGTGGCAACCGCCGAAGGACGGCTACCGTCATCTCGACGCGGCGGTCGCGTGGAACACCTCGGTGCACGAGGCGATTCACGCCGAACTCGCCCATGGGCACCTGCCGATCATGCTCGGTGGCGACCATTGCCTGGCCATCGGCTCGATTTCGGCGGTGGCGCGGCATTGCCGGGAGAGCGGCAAGAAGCTGCGCGTGCTGTGGCTCGATGCCCACGCGGACTTCAACACCAGTGCCATCACGCCCTCGGGCAACATCCACGGCATGCCGGTCGCCTGCCTGTGCGGTCACGGCCCGGACGTGCTGACCCACATCGGCGGCCACGTGCCCGCGACCACGCCGGACGTCTTCCGCCAGATCGGTATCCGTTCGGTGGACGAGGGCGAAAAGCGCCTCGTGCACGAAGTCGGCGTCGATATCTACGATATGCGCTACATCGACGAGATCGGCATCAAGGCGGCCATGGAAGAGGCCCTGGCGGGTGTCGACGAGGACACCCACCTGCACGTCAGCTTCGACGTGGACTTCCTCGACCCGTCGATCGCCCCCGGCGTGGGCACCACCGTGCGTGGCGGCCCGAACTATCGTGAGGCCCAGCTGGTGATGGAGCTGATCGCCGCCACCGGCCGGGTCGGCTCGCTCGACATCGTCGAACTGAATCCGGCCTACGACAAGCGCAACCAGACCGCCAAGCTCGCCGTGGAGCTGGTGGAATCGCTTTTCGGCAAGTCCACCCTGATGCGTTGACCGGTCGCGCGCCCTGCGCGCGAAAACCGACAGGGGGATGACGCGGGGCCGCCGGGACCCTCGTCACACCCCCGGGTCGCTCCCGCACCCTCACGCGGGCTACACTCGACCGGTTACCCGTCAGCACGCCCAGGTTCCCATGCACACCCGTGTCCTCACCGGCATCACCACCACCGGTACGCCGCACCTCGGCAACTACGTCGGCGCGATCCGCCCGGCCATCCTGGCCAGCAAGGATCCCCAGGTCGATGCCTTCTATTTCATGGCCGACTACCACGCCCTGATCAAGAGCGACGACGCGGCCCGCGTCGAGGCGTCGCGCCTGCAGATCACGGCCACCTGGCTGGCCGGCGGGCTCGATCCGAACACCGCCACGTTCTACCGGCAGTCGGACATCCCCGAGGTGCCGGAGCTGATGTGGCTGCTGACCTGCGTCACCGCCAAGGGCCTGCTCAATCGGGCCCACGCCTACAAGGCGGCCGTCGATCGCAACCTGGAGATCCATGAAGACCCCGATGCCGGCGTCACCGCGGGCCTCTACATGTATCCGGTGCTGATGGCGGCCGACATCCTGGCGTTCAATGCCAACAAGGTGCCCGTGGGGCGCGACCAGATCCAGCACATCGAGATGGCGCGCGACATCGCCCAGCGCTTCAACCACACCTATGGCCGCGAGTTCTTCGTGATGCCCGAGGCGCACATCGAGGAGCAGGTGGCCACGCTGCCGGGCCTCGATGGGCGCAAGATGTCCAAGAGCTACGACAACACCATCCCGTTGTTCGAGGGTGGGGCGAAAGCGTTGCGCGAGACGATCATGAAAATCGTCACCGATTCGCGCGCGCCGGGTGAGCCCAAGGACACCGACGACGCCGCGCTCTTCACGATCTTCAAGGCCTTCGCGACACCGGCCGAAACCGTGGCCTTCGCCGATGCGCTACGCGGCGGCATCGGCTGGGGCGAGGCCAAGCAGGTGCTGTTCGAGCGGCTGGAATCCGAGATCGCACCCATGCGCGAGCGGTACGACGCGCTGATGGCTCGTCCTGACGACATGGAAGACATCCTGCATACCGGCGCGGCGAAGGCGCGCGCCATCGCGGCGCCGTTGCTGGAGACGTTGCGCGAGGCCGTGGGCCTGCGCAG
>CAJYHU010000475.1 GCA_913774655.1 uncultured Luteibacter sp.
CTCGTGCGCAAGCCCTCATTGTCGCGTGCGGAGCTGGCGAGGGCGGTCTTCGATGCCGAGCGCACGCTGGCCGGCGAGAGCCCTGCGGTGGTGGGAAACAGCCTCGCCGCGTTCTATCCACCTCATCCGGTGGACAGAACGCGGCGAGGCTGTTTCCCACCACCGCAGGGCTCTCGCCGGCCAGCGTGCGCTCGGCATCGAAGACCGCCCTCGCCAGCTCCGCACGCGACAATGAGGGCTTGCGCACGAGCAGCAGCAGGCCGAAAAGGCCTGCACGCTCCGCGCCGAGGTCGGGGACGTGCGCCTCAAGGAGAAAACGCAGCGCGACGCGTTCGCGAAGGGGCAGATAAAACGTGGACTCGCGACCGGTGGTCACCGCTCAACTCCGGACAATACGGCTCGGCCGGCAAGGATACCGACAACCGCGCCGTGAATCGTCATTCACGCCGCGCCACGACCGCCGTGACATAGCGGACCGCATGGTGAGGTTTTTGGAGGAGGAGCTACCCATGAACGCTAACGACACCAAGCAGCCGTCGAAAAACGAGCACGAAGACGATCGTCAGCACCACGACGCCAACCAGGATGAGGCGCTCGAAGAGACCTTCCCGGCAAGCGACCCCGTGTCGCCGTTCATTCCGGCGAAAGCACCCGAATAAACAGGGGCGACCATGGCTCACCTCATCGCGCATTTCAGTACTCAGGCGGCCGCCATGGCAGCGATGCAGCGCCTTGCCGGCCGGGGATTTCCCCAGGATCGGCTGGTGCCGGTCGCCGACGGCGACGTGCGCGGCTCGCCGGACAGCTATAACGTGCCGGCCAACGTGATGTCCGCGCACAGCAACAAGGCGGCGCGGCCGCTGGAACGCGGGCCGGTCAACCGCCGTGTCGATGAGGTGGGCCCTAAGGCATATGGCCTGGTACGTCTCGAACTGGATACCGGCGACGGTGAGATGAGCGATGCGGATGTGCGCGCGCTTCTCGAGGAAACCGGGGCGGAACGGATCGAGACCAGCGAACTCCCCCTACCGGAGGAGACGCCGGGCGTATGGCCGGCGCCACCGTTGGGCGACCGCGTGGACGTGGATCGTGCCATCGATGCCTCGCTTCGCGCGGGTCTTGAGCGTCGTCCAGAGACGCCCGCGCCCCATGAGGGGCCGAGTAAGAGAACGCCGCACGATCCGCATCGGTAGTATCGGCGTGATGGCCTGCCGGTTGGCGCCGGATCGGCGGCGCGATCCCGCAGGCAGGTCCGTTGGGCTTCCGCCGCGCGGCCGGTTGGCCGCGCGGCGGATTCAGGACCTCTCCGGGCGGACCCTGTCCGCAAACCCTCGGGAACGCGGACCCTCAGGGAGACCACGGGAGAGTGAAGCCGTTATCGCCACGGGCGCGGAGCCAAGAGACCCGACGCTAACCTAGCCCCGACGCCGATAGCGCGCCAATGCCACGCCCGCCACGACACCCACCGCGAGCCAGCCCGGCGCATTCGCATGTGCGCGACGCGGCCGCTGCGCCACGACAGGCGTGTCCCGCTTCACTTCTGCCGGCGCCGCTTCGATCTGCACCGCGTGCGGGCTGGGCCGGATGCCTTTGCCCCGCGCCTCCGCGACGCCCCGCGTCAGCTCGGCGCCCATAAGCACGATCAGCGAGGAGTAGTACGTCCAGATCAAGAGGACGACGAAGGCACCCGCCGGACCATATGCTCCGCCCACGTCGCTATGCGCGACATACAGGCCGATGACGAATTCGCCGAGCAGGAACAGCACCGTGGTCAGGCATGCGCCAAAAATGGCGTCACTCCAGTCGATGCGTGCGTCGGGCAACACGCGGAACATCATCCCGAACACGCCCGCGAACACCAGGATCGACACGGCATACTTGAGCGTACTCCAGGCCGCCCCGTCACGACCCAGCACGCTTTCGATCACTGCGCTGACGACCAGCGACACGATGAGCAGGAAGGCCACGCCGATCAGCAACGCAAACGCCCTCGCCCGCGCCCGCAGCCATGCGCCCACGGCCTTTCCGGGCTTGGGCTTGACCCGCCAGACCCGGTCCAGCGTGCCCTGCAACTGGGCGAATACGGCCGAGGCACTGAACAGCGTCACGCCGAGGCCGACGATACCGGCGATGTTGCCCAGGCGAGGATGTTCTTCCGCGCTTTGGATAACCGTTACCAGCACGCCGGCCGCCTTGGGGCCCACCACGGAGGTCATCGCCTCCACCAGCTGCGACTGCCAGGCGGGATGCAGCATCGCGATCGTCCACACCATGAGCAGCAACAGCGGTGCCACGGACAATGCGGCGTAGAACGCCAGCGCTGCCGCGCGCGTCATCAGTTCGTCGTCGCTGAAACCGTCGATCGCGGAACGCACGACCCGCCCTGCGCGGGTCTTGAAGATATCGGGCATGACAACTCTCCTTCACGCGCCACCATGCGCAGCGAAGGATCAAGCAAAAGCGCACGCACCGTGACGATAGCGTCGTGGCGGTGCAGCCCCGGGTAGGGTCGGTGATCCCCACGCGCCAGTCAGCAACGTCGTGACGACAGGCTGCCGGGGGTACACGAGCGCGATACCGCCCGGAGGATAGGATAACTCGCCCCACGACGGCGGCTCGTTCGCACGTCAACCCGTCGCGATTGAACGCGTCAGCCGGCGACAGAGGGTTCCCACAGTTCGAGGGGATTGCCCTCCGGATCATGGATGCGTACGAATCGACCGACGCCCGGGACGTCCCATGCGGGGTCGCGGATCACGTCAATCCCTGCGGCGGTGAGGTTGTCGCAGAGGCGATCGAGGTCGTCGACGCGGAAGTTGAGCATCCAGGGACGGTCAACCGCGAAATAGTCCGTATCGGCCTTGAACGGCGAAAAGACGCTGGTACCCGCCTGAGTCTCCCATTGCCCGTAGGGCGGGCCGCCCACGCCCAGGTGGTGCGCGTACCACGCACCCAGCGCGTCTGGATCGTTCGCGCGAAAGAAAAACCCGCCGATACCGGTGACCGCCATACGCCCTCCCCCGATCGCTTGACCCAGGCCGCCGGGATACCAGATGGCGCCATGACGCGCAATGGGCCCGCCCATCTTTCGCAACCATTCGACGCGAGCGGGCGCAGGGTGAGGTTTTGACGCGGATACCACTCATGCGCATGACCGAAAGCGCGGCCGGGGACATCCCCGCCGCCATCATCGCCCTGCTGCGCCGCCGGGCGCCGGACGCGTCGATCTGTCCATCCGACGTCGCCCGTCACCTCGCCCCGGAGGCTGGGGCGTGGCGGGCACGGATGCCCGACGTTCGTGTCGTGGCCGCCACGTTGGCGCGCGAGGGTCGCCTCGCGATCACCCGGGGCGACAGTACTCTCGACCCCGACGCCCTCGGCAAGGGCCCGATCCGGCTGCGGCGGGGACCGCGATTTCCCCCGACGTGAGCGGGATCGTCAGGCCACGTGGGTGTGCGAGACGCACCAGCCCTTGGCGGCCACGGCCTTGCCCGGGAAAAGCTGGCACGGCCCCCAGGCGGCGCCGGCCTTGCCCTGGTAAAAGCTGCAATCGGCGCAGAAATCGTTGGGCGTCTTGCGGCCCTGCGCCTTGGTGCCGTCTTCCACGTATTTGAGCGCGGACGCCGTCGGATCGGACGGTGACACGTGCGGGAGATCCTGGGCGCGCGACAGGCCGGGCAGCGCGCCCAGCACGGTGGCGGCGGTCACGGCACCGGTGGCCGCCTTGAGGAAGCGGCGACGACCTTCGTTGTTCGAATCGTGT
>CAJYHU010000476.1 GCA_913774655.1 uncultured Luteibacter sp.
CACCACGGCCGCGTCGCCCTGGGTACGCGCCTTGAGATCGATCATCGACAGGGGCGGGGCCGGCGTCTTCTTCTCCGGCGCATAGAACGACAACACCGCATCGTGTTCGTCGACCTCGCCCCGCGGCGATATCTCGACGAAACCCGGCGCCAGCACGGCCTTGAGCGCAGCCAGGTCGAAGGCGCCCTCGGCCTTCACGTAACGGGTGACGGCAGCCTCCGGCGAGGCCTCGCCGGCCATGGCACCGGTGGAGAGGGCAAGCAGCGCCAGGGACAAGGCGGTGGCACGACGACGCATGGCGAACTCCAGAGCGATAGGTGCCTCATCATCAGGGTGCGCCCTCCCAGGACGCATGGCCTTTTCGGCAGGGTGCCGACCGGCACGGTCCCGGGGCGCCCGCGGCGCACTGACGCGATTCGGTCTACACCCCTGAGACGCCTTTCTGGCACCATCGTCCGGTTAACGACGCGCCGCGGCGCGCCAGAAGGATAGCCAAGCCCATGAATCTGCAAGCCAATTACGAACAGATCCCGCTCAAGGAATACGCCGAGCGGGCTTATCTCGACTATTCGATGTACGTGGTGCTCGACCGCGCCCTGCCCTTCGTGGGCGACGGCCTCAAGCCGGTGCAGCGGCGCATCGTCTACGCCATGAGCGAGCTGAGCCTGGCCGCCACCGCCAAGCCGAAGAAATCCGCGCGCACCATCGGCGACGTCATCGGCAAGTTCCACCCGCACGGCGACTCGGCCTGCTATGAAGCCATGGTGCTCATGGCGCAGCCGTTCTCCTACCGCTACCCGTTGGTCGACGGCCACGGCAACTTCGGCTCGCCGGACGATCCGAAGAGCTTCGCGGCGATGCGATACACGGAGTCGCGCCTGACCCCCATCGCCGAGCTGCTCCTTTCCGAACTGGGCCACGGCACCACCGACTGGGCGCCCAACTTCGACGGCACCCTCGAAGAACCCTCCTGGCTGCCGGCCCGCGTGCCGCATGTGCTGCTCAACGGCTCGATGGGCATCGCCGTGGGCATGGCCACGGACATCCCGCCGCACAACCTGCGCGAGGTGGCCAGCGCCTGCATCCGCCTGCTCGACGATCCCGACGCCACGGTGGCCGACCTTTGCGAGCACGTGCAGGGCCCGGACTACCCCACCACGGCCGAAATCATCACACCGCGCCGCGAATTGCTCGCGATGTACCAGACCGGCACCGGCTCGGTGCGTGCCCGCGCGGTGTACGTGCGCGAAGACACCCACATCGTGATCACGGCGCTGCCCCACCAGGTGTCGCCGTCGAAGATCCTCGAGCAGATCGCTGCGCAAATGCGGCTGAAGAAGCTGCCGATGCTGGAGGATCTCCGCGACGAGTCCGATCACGAGAATCCCATCCGGCTGGTGCTGGTGCCGCGCTCGAACCGCGTCGACCTCGACGAAATGATGCAGCACCTGTTTGCCACGACCGACCTGGAAAAGAGCTTCCGCATCAACCTGAACATGATCGGCCTCGATGGCCGGCCCCAGGTGAAAGACCTCAAGATGGTGCTGGGCGAGTGGCTGCGTTTCCGCACCGACACGGTCACGCGCCGGCTCACCCACCGCCTGGGCCGGGTGGAGCGTCGCCTGCACCTGCTCGAGGCGTTGCGCATCGCCTACCTCAATCTCGACGAGGTGATCCGCATCGTCCGTACCGAAGACGAACCCAAGCCGGTGCTGATCGCCCGCTTCCGCCTCGACGAGGAGCAGGCCGACTACATCCTCGAGACCAAGCTGCGCCAGCTGGCCCGCCTTGAGGAAATGAAAATCAATGAAGAGCGCGACAAGCTCGAGGAAGAGCGTGCGCGGATCAACGTGCTGCTGAAGTCCCCGGCCAAGCTGAAGGGGCTGATCAAGGAAGAACTCCGCGCCGATGCCGAGAAATACGGTGACGAGCGCCGCTCGCCCCTGATCGAGCGCAGTGCGGCGCAGGCGCTCGACGAGAGCGCGCTGGTCGCCTCCGAGCCGGTTACCGTGGTGCTTTCGCAGAAGGGCTGGGTGCGCGCCGGCAAGGGCCACGAGATGGACGGTGAGGCGTTGTCGTACCGGGAGGGTGACAGCCTGCTGGCGATCGCGCGCGCCCGCACCACGCAGCAGGTCGCCTTCATCGATTCCACCGGCCGGGCTTACGCCACGCCCGCGCACACGCTGCCATCGGCGCGCGGCAACGGCGAGCCGCTCACCGGTCGTTTCAGTCCGCCGGCGGGCGCCGGTTTCGACGCCGTGGTCGCCGCGGACAACGACACCCGCGTCGTGCTCGCCACGAACTTCGGTTACGGCTTCGTCACCCGTTTCGAGGCGCTTACGGGTCGCCAGAAGGCCGGTAAGCAGATTATCTCCTTGAGCGAGGGGGCACGCGTACTGGCCCCGGTCATCTCCGCCGACCCGTCGCGCGATCGCATCGTGGTGGTGACAGGCGAAGGCCACCTGCTGATGTTCTCGGTAGCCGAACTGCCCGAACTCGACAAGGGCAAGGGCAACAAGCTCATCGAGATCCCGAAGGCGAAGCTGGCCTCGGGCGAGGAGCGCGTGGTGGGCGTGGCGGTGGTCGCCGAGGGCAAGGGCGAGGTCACGCTCTATGCCGGTCAGCGCAAGCTCACCCTGAAATGGGCCGACCCCACGGGCGATCCGACGCAGCCGGCCCGTTCACGATGCGGCGCATGGCCTCATGGGCTCCATGCGCCTTTATCGTTGGCGGGCAGGGCCCACCCCTGCCCGGTCAGCCTGTCGTCTCGATCCGTTCGACGCGCCGCAGGCCGCGCGGCAGC
>CAJYHU010000477.1 GCA_913774655.1 uncultured Luteibacter sp.
GATGACGACGTTGTCCGCGGGCATCCTGCTGTTCCTCATCATGGATCCGCTGGGCAATATCCCGCTGTTCCTGGCCCTGCTCAAGGACGTGCCCCCGCAGCGCCGGCGCAAGGTCATGGTGCGCGAACTGCTCATCGCGCTGGCCGTGCTCGTGGCTTTCCTGCTGGGTGGACAGGTCATCCTCAAGCTGCTGCAGCTGCGCCAGGAGTCGGTCAGCATCGGCGGCGGCATCGTGCTGTTCCTGATCGGTATCCGCATGGTGTTTCCCCCGGTCGAGGGCGGTGTCTTCGGCAAGCAGGGGGAGGGCGAGCCGTTCATCGTGCCCATGGCCATTCCCGGCGTGGCCGGCCCGTCGGCCATGGCCGCCCTGCTGCTGCTCACCAATTCCCAGCCCGGTCGCACGGCCGAGTGGGGCATCGCTCTGTTCCTGGCCTGGCTGACCACCTCGGTGATCCTGCTCAGCTCCACGTTCCTCTTCAAATGGCTCGGCGAGAGCGTGCTGACGGCCCTGGAACGCCTGATGGGCATGCTGCTCATCGCGTTGTCGGTGCAGATGGCCCTGGGCGGCATTTCGTCCTACCTGCACATCGCGGTATAGGGCGATCGTCCCGTTGCCGCATGAACATACGTGGCGGTAGGGTAGCTGTCATAATTGCCCGCGAGCATGACCGGGCGGGCGAGGCCCGCACCGGACATGGGTAGACCTCCGTCGCGGAGGTCGCAGAGGACGTTCGAAGGCGCTATGACACATCACGACTCCGTACAGGCCCCGTTCGGTCACCACCGTTCGACGTCAAGGGGAGCCTTATCATGCTGAGCATCGACCAGACCCTCATTGAGCGGATGCCATGGCTGGCCCAGCATCCGAAGCTGCGCAAGCCCCTTGCGGGCATGCTGGGCAGCCTGGCCCACGAAGAACGCTTCAACCGCCTCCTCACCCTGGCGGGTAACCGGCAGGGGTTCGAATTCTGCGAAATGATGCTCGACCACCTCGGCGTGAGTTGCCGGGTGACCGAACGCGAGCGCGAGAACATCCCGGTCGAAGGCCCCTTGCTGGTGGTGGCGAACCATCCCCTGGGCATGGTCGACGCCCTGGCGCTCATCCAGCTCATCGGCTCGGTGCGCCGCGACGTACGCATCCTGGGCAACGACGTGCTGGCCGCCGTGCCACAGCTCAACAGCGTGCTGCTGCCGGTCGACATCTTCGGCAAAGGCGCGTCCTCGCGCATGCGCGCGATCTTCCGGTCCATCGACGCGGGGGAGGTGCTGATCCTCTTCCCGGCGGGTGAGGTCTCGCGCGTGGGGCCCGCCGGCGTGCGCGACGGCAAGTGGTCCGACGGGTTCGCCCGCATCGCGATGCGCACCGGGGTGCCGGTGCTGCCGGTCCACATCCATGCGCGTAACTCGGTGGCGTTCTACGGCCTGTCGATGCTCGCCAAGCCGCTGAGTACCGCGATGCTCCCGCGCGAAGCGACCTCGGGCAAGCAGCGCATCGGTTTCCGCATCGGCAAGCTGGTCGACGCCGACGAACTCAAGCAAGTGAGCGACGGTTCGACGGAGCAGGCCGCGAAGCTGATGCGCCGTCACGTCTATCGCGTCGGCCGACAGCGCGGTCTGGTGTTCGGTGGGCAAACGCCCCTGGCGCATCCGGAGCCGATCGAGCGCGTGGTGGCGGAGCTCGACAAGGCCGAGCTCCTCGCCGAACTGCCCGACGGCAAGAAGATCCTGCTCATGCAGGGCTCCGACGACAGCGCGGCCCTGCGGGAGATCGGCCGCCTTCGCGAGCTGACCTTCCGCCGCGTGGGCGAAGGCACCGGCAAGCGGCGTGACCTCGACGCCTACGATCCTTACTACGAACACCTCGTGCTGTGGGACGCCAAAGCTCTGCGCATCGTGGGCGCCTATCGTTTCGGCCATGGCGGCCGGCTCATCGCCGAGCGGGGTATGAGCTCGCTCTACACCTCGACGCTCTTCGACTACTCGCCCGCGCTGGAATCGCGCCTGGCGCAGGGGCTCGAACTCGGTCGCAGCTTCATCGTGCCCGCGTACTGGCGCTCGCGTTCGCTCGATCACCTGTGGCAGGGCATTGGCCTCTACCTGCAGCGCCATCGCGACCTGCGTTACCTCTTCGGCCCGGTCAGCATGTCGGTGAGCATGCCGCGTGAAGCCCGCGAGTGGATCGCCGCCGCGCACCAGCACTTCTTCGGCGTGCCGGGCCTGGCCGCGGCCCGTCAGCCGTTCGTGATTCCCGAGTCCACCATCGACCTCGTTCGCGCCGAACTGGAGGGCCTGGACCCCATCCAGGGCCTGGGCAAGCTCAAGCATCGACTCGACGCCCTCGGCGTCACCCTGCCGGTGCTCTATCGCCAGTACGTCGATCTGGTCGAGCCGGAGGGCGTGCAGTTCCTCGGTTTCAACGAGGATCCGGACTTCGCCGGATGCATCGACGGCCTCGTGATGCTCGACCTGGCTTCCCTCAAGCCTGCGAAGCGTTCGCGCTATCTCGGAAAAAATATCTGATTTTCATGGGGATGCGCGGGAAGGGCGCATCCGTAGGAAAAAGTGGTATTTATCAAACCAGCGTGAATTCGTTACAAATCTGTCATACAATGCCGTTAAAGTGGTCTTAACAACTGTCGCCGCCGGCTCCAAGGAACTGAGCCGCCTACGTCACACGCAGAGCTGACACGCCACCTTTTTGGGGAACCGCCAAGACGAATACCACACACCCGGCTCGCCGCCGGGCGTCCTTTCGTCTGGCCCGAATTTTTCCGTTGCACGCCACAGGGTCGACCATTAGATGAATAGCCGAATCCGCGCCAAACTCTTGCCGCTCGCGATCGCTTCGCTGCTCGCGGCGCCTGCCTTCGCGCAGGACACCTCGTCCGCCATCAGCGGCCGCGTCCTCGACGCCAGCGGCCAGCCGGTCGCGAATGCCGACGTCAAGCTCGTCCACGAGCCGTCGGGCACCACCAAGATCGTGCAGACCGATGCCGAAGGCCGTTATTCGGCGCAGGGCCTGCGCGTGGGCGGTCCGTTCGACGTGGTGGTCAGCAAGGGCGGCCAGCCGGTCGTCGAGCAGGACAACGTGTTCCTGGCCCTGGGCCAGGTCACCGCCGTGAACCTGAGCGCGGCGCCGGCCGCTGCCGCCACGAGCGCGCAGTCGCTGGAAGGCGTCTCGGTCACGGCCACCTCGGTCAACCAGACCTTCACCCCGGACAACAAGGGCCTGTCGACCAACATCTCCCGCAAGGAACTGGAAACGATCCCGACCCCGGGTCGCTCGATCCAGAACGTCGTGCGCATGGATCCGCGCGTGGTCATCACCGACCGCGCCCGCGGCGAAATCTCGGCCGTCGGCCAGAACAGCCGCTACAACAACATCACGGTCGACTCCGTGTCGGCCAACGATCCGTTCGGCCTGAACGCGAACGGCCTGCCGACCCTGGGCACGCCGATCTCGCAGGACGCGATCGAGTCGTACCAGATCTCGACCGCCAACTACGACGTGGCCACCCGCCGCGGCGTCGGCGCCAACATCAACGCCGTCACCAAGAGCGGTACGAACGACTTCCACGGGTCGGTCTACTACGCCTTCCAGAACAAGGACATGATCGGCGACAACGAGATCGGCAAGGAATACGCCGGCTTCGATCGTCAGTTCACCGCGGGCGGCACGCTCGGCGGCCCGATCATCAAGGACAAGCTGTTCTTCTTTGGCCTCGTCGAGAAGAGCAAGCAGATCGGCTCGGGCAGCCCGTACGGTCCGTCGGATTCCGGTGCGGCCACGCCGGTGAAGGGCCTGACGACCGCGCAGCTGAATCAAGTGCGTAGCATCGCTTCGCAGCTCGGCTTCGGCGACATCGGCTCGGTCGGTGGCGGCAATTCCAATCTCGAGGACAAGCGCTACCTCGGTAAGCTCGACTGGAACATCACGGACAACCACCGCGCCAGCTTCACCTTCAGCCAGACGAAGGAAAACAAGCCGGTGATCACCGGTTCGGACACCAAGCTCGTCCTGTCGAGCGGCTGGTACAAGACGGCGGCCGACAATAAGTCGTACGCGCTGCACTTCTACGATGACTGGTCCGACATCTTCTCGACCGACACCACCGTGTCGTACGCCAAGTTCCACCAGGACCGCAGCCCGTACAATGGCGTGGACATGCCGGACGTGACCGTCTACCCGACCACCTTCGCCAACGGCGGCGGTGTCGAGTTCGGTACGGAGTTCTCCTCGCAGGCCAACGTGCTCGACGTGAAGTCGTGGAACGCCGCATGGGCAGGCAGCCTGTATCTGGGCGACCACACCATCAAGGGTGGTTTCGACTACGAGAAAGACAAGTACTACAACCTGTTCCTCCAGGGCGCCTTCGGTAGCTACACGTTCGAAGAACTGCCGGCCGCCAACGGCGCCAATAACGGTCTGGCCAACTTCGCCGCCGGCAAGTACTGGAAATACAGCTATAACCGTCCGGCTAACGGCCTTGGCCTGAATGACGTTGCCGCGGCGTACAGCCTGCAGCAGTGGGGCGTGTTCCTGCAGGATACCTGGCAGGCGACCCCGAACCTGTCGATCCAGTACGGCTTCCGTGTCGACATCCCGCTGATGAACGACAAGCCGCTGTACAACGCCAAGTACGTTGCCGCTTACGGCCAGACCAACCAGTACACGATCGACGGTCATCGCGTCGTTCAGCCGCGCATGTCGTTCAACTACATGTTCGACACCGAGCACATGACGCAGCTGCGTGGTGGCGCCGGCCTGTTCGTGACCAACCAGCCGGCCGTGTGGCTGGGCAACATCTTCTCGAACTCCGGTGTGACGCAGACGCAGTTCACCTGCGGCCCGACGCAAAGCGCGCCCTGCAACGCCGCCGGCGGTCCGCTGCCGCCGTTCAGCACGAACCCCGCCGCCCAGAACGATGGTGCGGCCGGCGGTCAGCAGACGGTCAACGTTGTTACCAAGGACTGGAACATTCCGACCGCATGGAAGCTCAGCCTGGGCTTCGACAAGGAGTTGCCGTGGTGGGGCCTGGTGGCCTCGGTCGATTACGAGCACATCGACCAGCGCGACGCGATCTACTTCAAGAACCTCAACCTCGGTGCGCCGACCCTCGTCGGTCCGGATGGTCGTAACTTGTACTGGAGCAAGTTCGGCGATCCCAGCAAGGGTGGTGGCACGGCGCGCGCGAATGCCAACAAGGCCTTCTCGGGTTCGACCATCGAACTGGGCAACACCAGCAAGGGCAAGGCCGAGAGCCTGGCCATGACCCTGAAGAAGAACTTCTCCGACGACTGGTCGGCGATGGTCGGCTTCACCTGGAGCCGTTCGACCGAAGTCAACCCCGGCACCTCGAGCGTCGCCAGCTCGAACTACAACAACAACTACGTCTACAACGCGAACGAAGACAAGGCCAGCACCTCGAACTATTCGGTGCCGCGCCGCGTGATCGCCGCGTTGACCTGGCAGCATGCGTTCTTCGGTGACTACAAGACCACCGCGAGCATGTTCTACGACGGCCACTCGGCCTACCCGTACACGTGGTCGTTCGGCAACGACGCCAATGGCGACGGCATCACGAACAACGATGTCGCCTTCATTCCGCGCCAGGGCCAGGTCGAGTTCACGCCGGGCACCAGCCAGGCGCTGATCAACTCGTTCTACGATTACATCCAGCACAACGATTACCTGAAGGACCACCAGGGCCAGCCGGCGCAGCGCAACGGCGACCGCGCGGGCTGGATCAACCAGGTCGACCTGAGCTTCCAGCAGGAAATCCCGGGCCTGTTCGGCAAGGACCGCGGTATCGTCAAGCTCGACATCTACAACTTCGGCAACCTGCTGAACAAGCACTGGGGTATCGAGAAGCGCGTGAACTTCCCGGGCGGTCGTGGTCTGGCGGATTACGCGGGCGTCGACCAGGCGACCGGCAAGTACATCTACAACATCACCGGCAGCAAGTACTCCAACGGCAACAGCTACCAGCCGCTGGCGATCCCCACCTACATCAACAACAACGACGACCTCGCTCAGCGCTGGTCGGTGCTGCTGACCGTCAAGTACACGTTCTAATCGGTTACCCCGACGATCGATGCACACAGCCGGCCCCGCGAGGGGCCGGCTTTTTTCGTGGCCGCGGGCTTGACCCCCGCCGCCGCGCCGCGTGATCCTAGGCGGTCCGCCCCAGTTCCCGGGGCGGGGTTCGCCGCTAATTCGCGGTCAGAAGGACAGGTCACACCATGAATGCCATCCAGTTCGGGGAGCCGGTTTCCGGCAAGACGGTCAGCGCCCGCGTTTCGCCGGCAGGCGGCCTCGATATCCTCTCCCGCAACGAGGTCGCGCGCTTGCGCGACGCGAGCGGGTCCGGGCTGCACCAGTTGCTGCGCCGTTGCGCGCTGGCCGTGCTCACGTCGGGCAACCTGTCCGACGAGCCGGGTACCATTTTCGAGCAATACCCCGACTTCGATATCCAGGTGCTGCAGGAAGACCGCGGCATCAAGATCGAGCTGAAGAACGCGCCGGAGCAGGCGTTCGTCGACGGCCGCATCATCCGCGGCATCAACGAACTGCTCGTGGCCGTGGTGCGCGACATCGTCTACATCTCCACCCAGCTGGAGAGCGGCGGCTTCGATCTGGACGAGACGGTGGGTATCACCCATGCGGTGTTCGAGATCCTGCGCAATTCGCGCATCCTGCGTCCGCAGGTCGATCCCAACCTGGTGGTCTGCTGGGGTGGCCACTCGATCTCGCGCGACGAATACGAATACACCAAGCGGGTGGGCTATCAGCTCGGCTTGCGCGGCATGGACATCTGCACGGGCTGCGGTCCCGGCGCGATGAAGGGGCCGATGAAGGGCGCCACCATTGCCCACGCCAAGCAGCGTCGCAAGGGCAATCGCTACATCGGCATCACCGAACCAGGCATCATCGCCGCCGAATCGCCGAACCCGATCGTCAACAACCTGGTGATCATGCCGGACATCGAGAAGCGTCTGGAGGCGTTCGTGCGCCTCGGGCACGGCATCATCGTGTTCCCGGGCGGCGTGGGCACGGCCGAGGAAATCCTCTACATGCTCGGCCTCCTGTTGCTGCCGCAGAACCAGGAGATTCCGTTCCCGCTGATTTTCACCGGGCCCCAGCCGTCGGCCGCCTATTTCGAGCAGATTGATCGCTTCCTGCGCCTGTGCCTGGGCGACGAGGTGTCGCGCCACTACCGCATCATCATCGACGATCCGGCCGCCGTGGCCCACGCGATGGTGTCGGGCATCGACAAGGTGCGCAACCACCGCCTCGACAACAAGGACGCCTTCTTCTTCAACTGGGCACTGGATATCCCGCTGCCGTTCCAGCAGCCGTTCCGTCCCACCCACGAGGCTATGGCCTCGCTGGCGCTGCACCGCGATCGTCCGCGTCACGAGCTGGCGGCGGATCTGCGTCGGGCGTTCTCGGGTATCGTGGCCGGCAACGTCAAGGAAGACGGCGTTCGCGCCATCGCCGAACACGGTCCGTTCGTGATCGATGGCGAGGCCGACGTGATGCGCGCGCTCGACGACCTGCTCAAGGCCTTCGTCGCACAGCATCGCATGAAGCTTCCGGGCGGCACCGCCTATGAGCCCTGCTATGTGGTGCGGACCTGACCCATCCGACCCGTGGCTGAACGTGACGTCGGGGCATGGCCCCGCGTCACACGGTCTAGACGGCCAAGCGCGCGACGATGCGACCGCCTATTTCGGCGGAGGGAAGTCCCATGCTCGTCACTATTCTGCTCATCGTGTTGCTGATCGCGTTGGTCGGCGGCCTGCCCACCTGGGGTTATTCGCGTTCGTGGGGCTACGGCCCCAGCGGCGGTATCGGCGTGGTGCTGGCCATCATCCTGGTGTGCTGGCTGCTCGGCGTGTTCTGATCGCTATGCGTTCGCGGCCGGGTTCGCCCGGCTGCGACGTGCGCACGTTGCGAACGGCGCCGTTCCGGTCACGATGACCGCCATGGAAGCCTGCTACGAACTCATGCCGCCCTGGGCGGTCACTCGCGGGACCCGCGGTGCGCTGCGCGTGCTCGGTATCGACGCGGAAACCGCGTTGGGTGCGTACGGCGTGTTTCCCCGCATCGAACCCGGCAGCTACGCGCCGGTGGTGTGTTCGGTGGACGGGTGTGTGTCTCTCCACGGAAAACGCTGGGGCATGCTCCCCGGGTGGTCCACGCGCCCCGAGCTGGCTTACCGCACCGCGTTTGTCGAGGCTCGGCTGGCGCCGTCTCGACCGGCCTACCGGGAGGCTTTCGTCGCGCGTCGCTGCCTCATCCCGGCGACCGGGATGTACGTTATGGGAATGAAGGGCGAGGTGTCCGAATCGCTACTGGCCCGGCCCGTGCGTGACCGCCTGCTATGTATGGCGGGGCTCTGGAACCTGTCGGGCGACGGGGTTTTCTCCTACTCGGTGCTCGTCCGCCACCTCACCACGTCGCGTGAGCCCGTCATCGTGTCGCCTACCTCATGGGAGGCGTGGCTGCACGGCGATGTCGATGTCGCGCAGGCCATCGTCGACCAGGCGCTGACACCGGAACTCCGATACTACGCGTCGTCCTATCGCGTGCCCGTGCCGTCCCGAATCTGGGCCAACGACCACGCCTGACCCTGGAGTGGCTATGTCGCGTCCCCATCATCCCGGCCCGGACACCGGCCGCATCCCCCCGGGTACGCCGGCGCCGCCGACGGACGACATGCCTGTCAAGCGGCCGGGCCCCGACCCGGATACGGATGGCGAGTGGCCGACGTCCGCATGACTCAGGCGAGGATTCGCTGGCCGGGCACACCGCTGCCGCGTTCGTTTTTCCGCCGCGACGCACGGACAGTCGGTCCGGAACTGCTGAACAAGGTCCTGGCTTCGGCGGACGGAAGGGCGGGACGCATCGTCGAGGTAGAGGCTTACGTCGGGGCGATCGACCCGGCGGCGCACACCTTTCGCGGCAAGACCCCTCGCAATGCCACGATGTTCGGTCCGCCCGGTCACCTGTATGTCTACTTCACCTATGGGATGCACTGGTGCAGCAATGCCGTCTGCGGTGACCGCGACGGCTCCGGCGTGCTCATCCGTGCGCTTGAGCCGCTCAAGGGCATCGAACGCATGCGCGAGGCCCGGCCGAAAGCACGAAAGGAGCGCGAACTGTGCAGTGGGCCGGCGCGCCTGACGCAAGCGATGGGCATAACGGGTCAGCACGACGGCATCGACCTCGTTCGGGCGCGTGACGGCTTTACGATTCTTGACGACGGCATGCTGGCGCCGGAGAGCGTGCCCGGCTGCGCCCGCATCGGCATCCGCGAGGGCACCGACCTGCTCTGGCGATGGTTCGTGGCCGGCAACGCGCACGTCTCCCGTCCATGATGGCCCGTGCCGCGGACGCTTGACAGGCCCTCCCGATATCCACAAAATACGTGGCTCCCCGCCCGAATAGCTCAGCCGGTTAGAGCACTTGACTGTTAATCAGGGGGTCGTTGGTTCGAGTCCAACTTCGGGCGCCAGATTCGAAAAAGCCGTGCAGCGATGCACGGCTTTTTTCGTGGTAAGTCCGGCGAATTGCCGCGTTTTCAGCGAGGGCAATCGCCGGTCGTGCGCACGGTCGTCGTCTCGACCCGCGCACGCCCCGCCGAGGCGATCACCAGTCGCATCGGGGGCACCCGTCGCCCGCTGACGCAGAAGGTGATCGTGCGATTGCCGCCCGTGGTGCCTTCCGCCGTGAAGGCGATACCTCCGTCCCTGTTGGCGTAGCCGTACAGGGTCGCGTGCAGCGCTTCGTGGCTGGCTTCCGGGCGTACCCGTCCGCCATGCGTCGTCAGCCAGCCCTGGGCCCAGCCCCCCGATCCCGGGCGTGGCGTGACGGCCACCGGCGAGCCTGCGGCCACGGCAAGCATTCGGGCGCGACCCAGGTCGTCGCGAAGTGCGCCCACTGCGTGTCGGAGCCGCCGTCGGGCCAGGGCATCGTCGAAGCGGGGGAGGGCCAGGGCGATCGTCAGCCCGACGATGGCCAGCACCACGAGCAACTCGGGCAGGGTGAAGCCGCCTGGGCGGAAGCGCATCGAGGGATACCCAAACCCTTGATCGTCGGCGACTTGCCGGGACCGTCCCATCGGGTGCCGGCGTCACGTCGCGTAGGCGCCGGCGCTTTAAACTCAGGCTCCGGACCCGCATATCGTCAGCCATGACCGATCGCTTCCAGCTCGTCTCTCCCTATAAGCCTTCCGGCGACCAGCCTGACGCCATCCGTAAGCTCGTCGACGGTTTCGAGGCCGGACTGGCCGCCCAGACCCTGCTTGGCGTTACGGGCTCCGGCAAGACGTTCACGATCGCCAATGTGATCGAGCAGGTGCAGAAGCCCACCATCGTGCTGGCACCGAACAAGACATTGGCGGCGCAGCTGTACGGCGAATTCAAGGAGTTTTTTCCCCATAACGCGGTGGAATACTTCGTCAGCTACTACGACTACTACCAGCCGGAAGCCTACGTGGTGGCCTCGGACACCTTCATCGAGAAGGATTCGAGCATCAACGACCATATCGAGCAGATGCGGCTGGCAGCGACCAAGGCGCTCCTGTCCCGCAAGGACGCCTTGATCGTGGCGACCGTGTCGGCGATCTACGGCCTGGGTGATCCCGAAGACTACATGAGCCTTCGCCTCATCCTGTCTCGCGGCGAACACATCGACCAGCGGGCCCTCATTCGTCAGCTGACCGAGCTGCAGTACGTGCGCAACGAGATGGAGCTGCGTCGCGGCACCTATCGCGTGCGTGGCGAAATCATCGACGTCTTCCCCGCGGAATCGGAAAGCGAGGCCCTGCGCATCGAGCTGTTCGACGGCGACGTCGAGAACCTGTCGCTGTTCGATCCGCTTACCGGCGAGGTGCTACGCAAGGTGCCGCGCTACACGGTGTATCCGAAGACGCACTACGCGACCACGCGCCAGAGCGTGCTGAACGCGATGGAGACGATCAAGATCGAGCTCTCCGAGCGACTGGAGCAGCTCTATCGCGACAACAAGCTCGTGGAGGCCCAGCGCCTCGAGCAGCGCACGCGGTTCGATCTGGAGATGATGGCGGAGGTGGGCTTCTGCCAGGGCATCGAGAACTACTCGCGGCACATGACGCGGCGTGGACCGGGCGAGCCGCCGCCGACGCTGTTCGACTACCTGCCGCCGGATGCCCTCATGGTGGTGGACGAATCCCACGTGACCGTGCCCCAGTTGGGCGCGATGTACAAGGGGGATCGCTCCCGCAAGGAGACCCTGGTCGAGTTCGGTTTCCGCTTGCCATCCGCCATGGATAACCGTCCGCTGCGGTTCGAGGAGTGGGAACGCCGCAAGCCACGCGCGATCTACGTGTCGGCGACGCCAGCGAAATACGAGCTCGACCACGCCGACGGCAACATCGTTGAACTGGTGGTGCGTCCTACCGGCCTGATCGATCCGGAGGTCGAGGTACGTCCGGTGCGCACGCAGGTCGACGACCTGCTGGGCCAGATCCGCGAGCGCGTGGCGATGGGCGACCGCGTGCTGGTCACCACCCTGACCAAGCGCATGTCGGAAAATCTCACCGACTATCTCTCCGAGCACGACGTGAAGGTGCGTTATCTCCATTCGGATATCGATACGGTCGAGCGCACCGAAATCATTCGCGACCTGCGCCTGGGCGAGTTTGACGTATTGGTGGGCATCAACCTGCTGCGCGAGGGCCTGGACATGCCCGAGGTGTCGCTGGTGGCTATCCTCGACGCCGATAAGGAGGGGTTCCTGCGTTCGACCCGGTCGCTCATCCAGACGATCGGCCGCGCGGCGCGTAACGTGCGCGGCAAGGCCATCCTGTACGCCGATGAGATCACGGGCTCGATGAAGGATGCGATGGACGAGACGGCCCGTCGTCGCGAAAAGCAGATCGAATACAACGCCGCCCACGGCATCACGCCGAAGACGGTGGTCCGCCGTATCGCCGATATCATGGAAGGCGCGCGGGCGGACGTCGGATCGCGGGGCAAGGGCAAGAAGGGCAAGGACAGCCGCAAGGTCACCGAGGAGGTCGCCGATTACTCGGCGCTCACGCCGGAGCAGGCGGGCGTCACGATCAAGAAGCTCGAGGCCCGCATGTACAAGCACGCGCAGAACCTGGAATTCGAGGAGGCGGGCAAACTGCGCGACGAGATCCACCGCCTCCGGGAGAAGGCCCTTCGTTGACCCGCTGCAGACCCCTTGCGCGCGGCACCGACTGCCAGTAAACTGCGCAGCTCTTCGGGCGGTTAGCTCAGCGGTAGAGCACTACCTTGACATGGTAGGGGT
>CAJYHU010000478.1 GCA_913774655.1 uncultured Luteibacter sp.
GCCGTGCTCGGCCTGCTGGTGAACGACCGCATCCTCCTGCTGCTGGTCCGCGTGCTTGGCGGTGATCCCTTGCCGCCGGCCGAATTCTGGATCTCGCCGCTGATCGGCACGGCGCTGTGGCCGTTCCTGTTCCTGATTCTCGACGACCTGCGCGCGCGTCTGCGCATCCACGAAGCATGAGCCTGCGGCGCGCCTCCATCAAGGAGCTCCGCGGCGAGGTGGCGCTGTTCCGCCGTCGCGCCCTGGCCGGCTTCGCGCTGATCCTGCTGGGCCTGGCCGGCGTGGTGACGCGCTATGTCTATCTCCAGGTGATGCACCACGAGGAATTCGCCGCGCGGTCGGAGCAGAACCGGGTCAAGCCCCGGGCGATTCCCCCCGCGCGCGGCCTCATCTACGACCGCAACGGCGTGCTGCTGGCCGACAACGTGCCCGCCTTCCGCCTCGAGGTCACGCCCGAGCAGGCCGGCAACCTCGACACGATGCTCGCCGAACTCGGCACCGTGGTGCCCCTGAGCGACGAGGACATCGCCACCTTCAAGAAGCAGGTGAAGCAGAGCCGCCGCTTCGAGGGCGTGCCACTCAAGCTCAAGCTGACCGAGGACGAGATCGGCCGCTTCGCCGTGAACCGCTGGCGTTTTCCCGGCGTCGACGTGGTGCCGTACCTCACCCGCCGTTACACCATGGGCGCGCTGTTCGCGCACGTCATCGGTTACGTCAGCCGCATCGACGCCGACG
Source organism: uncultured Luteibacter sp. (assembly GCA_913774655.1). GTDB lineage: Bacteria > Pseudomonadota > Gammaproteobacteria > Xanthomonadales > Rhodanobacteraceae > Luteibacter > Luteibacter sahnii. The sequence continues at coordinate 736 of CAJYHU010000478.1, forward strand.
ACCTCGATCGCATGGACGACGACGAGGAAGCCAGCTACAAGGGCACCACGCACATCGGCCGCATCGGCATCGAGCGCTCCTACGAGAAGCTGCTCCACGGCGAGCCCGGGTACGAACTGGTGGAAGTCAATGCCGACGGACGCACGCAGGCCGTGCTCGACACCACGCCGCCCACGCCCGGCAAAAACCTCTACCTCACCATCGACGTGCGCCTGCAGAAAGCGGCCAAGGACGCCATGAACGGCCGGGCCGGCGCCGCCATCGCCATCGATCCGCGCAACGGCCAGGTGCTTGCCTTCGTCAGCGAGCCCGACTACGACCCCAACCTGTTCGTCAACGGCATCAGCCACGCCGATTACACCGAGCTGACCACGGCGGCCGACAAACCGCTCTACAACCGCGCGCTACGCGGCGTGTACCCGCCGGGCTCCACGGTGAAGCCGTTCCTCGCCCTGGGTGGCCTCACGATGGGCCTGCGCCGGCCGGGCGACACCGTGCTGTCGACGGGCGAATTCTGCATCCCCGGGCAGAGCCGCTGTTATCGCGACGACAAGCGCGGCGGCGACGGCACGGTCAACATGATGCAGGCCATCGAACACTCGACCAACACGTATTTCTACAAGCTCGCGCTCGACATGGGCATCGATCGCCTCTCCGACTGGATGGGCCGCCTGGGCTTCGGCAAGAAGACCGGCATCGACCTCGTGGGCGAGGTGGAGGGCATCCTGCCGTCCCGCGAGTGGAAGGCCACGCGCAGCAAGTCGGGCTGGTTCCCCGGCGAAACCATCATCGCCGGCATCGGCCAGGGCTACTGGGCGGTGACCCCGATCCAGCTCGCGCACGCGCTGGCCACCTTCGCGGGGCGCGGCGTGCCGTATACGCCGCACCTGCTGCTCGACACGCAGGACGGCGTGGACGCGCCGCGCGTGGCGCAGTCGTTTCCGCCGACCGGCCCCTCGGTGATCCGCAAGCCCGCCGACTGGGACGCGGTCAACCAGGGCATGATCGCGGTGATCAACTCGGGCAAGGGCACGGGCAAGAAGCTGGGCATCGGGTTTCCCTACGTTATCGCGGGCAAGAGCGGCACGGCCGAACGTTTCTCGCGCAAGACCGACGCCTACGACACCAACAAGAACAAGGCCTACCTGGCCAGCCGCCACCGCGCGCTGTTCATCGCCTACACCCCGGCGGAAGACCCTAAGATCGCGGTGGCCGTGGTGCTGGAGGCCGGTGCGTGGGGTGCGGAAGACTCCGGTCCTATCGCGCGCAAGATCCTCGATCAGTGGGTGGTCGACGAAGGCGGCCCGCGGCCGGTCGATCCGGATCCGAACACGCCGGTGACCACCTCCGACGCAGCGCCCGAGCCGCCGGCCCCCGCGTCCGCCTCGTCGGTGCAGGGCGCCCAGCCGGCCCCGTCGGACAGCGCGGCGATGCCCTACGACAACGGTGACGACCAATGAGCGTGTTCGAAGGGATGACGGTGCGCCTGAAGCGTTTCGGCCTGCGCCTCATTAGCCGGCCGCGCCTGGACCTGCCCCTGCTGCTGGCGCTCTTCGTGCTGGCCTGCGCGGGCCTGGCCACGCTCTACAGCGCGGGTGGCGGCAACTACTCGCTGGTCGGCGGGCAGGCCGCCCGCTTCGTGCTCGGCGCGGTGTTGCTGGTGGTCATCTCGCGCATCCCGCCGCCCGTGCTGCGCTCGTGGACGCCCTGGCTCTACATGGGCAGCACGGCGCTGCTCGTGGTGGTGGCCGCGCTGGGCGAGGGCAGGGGGGCCTATCGCTGGCTCGACCTTGGCGTGATGCGCTTCCAGCCGTCCGAACTGCTCAAGCTGACCATGCCGATGATGGTGGCGTGGTACCTGCACCCCCGCCAGCTGCCGCCGGGCTGGAAGGACATCATCGTGGTCGGCCTGCTCATCGCCGTACCCGCTGGCCTCATCGCCGAGCAGCCCGACCTGGGCACCGCCCTGCTCGTGGCGGGCGCGGGTGCGTTCGCGCTGTTCCTGTCGGGCATGGCGTGGTGGCGCATCGGCCTGCTCGTGGGCGGCGCCGCGGCGGCCGTGCCGGTGGCCTGGCAGTTCCTCCACGAATACCAGCGCAACCGCGTGCGCACGTTGCTCGATCCGGAATCCGATCCGCTGGGCAACGGCTGGCACATCATCCAGTCGAAGATCGCCGTGGGCTCGGGCGGCCTGTTCGGCAAGGGCTGGCAGCACGGCACCCAGTCGCGCCTGGATTTCCTGCCCGAGCACACCACCGACTTCATCTTCGCCGTGTTTTCCGAAGAGTTCGGCCTGGTCGGCGTGGTGGCGATCATGCTGCTGTACGCCTTCATCATCGGCCGCTGCCTGTGGATCGCGATGAACGCGCGCGACACCTATTCCCGCCTGCTCGCGGGCGCCATCGGCATGAGTTTCTTCGTCTACGTGGCGGTCAACGGCGGCATGGTCGCCGGCGTGCTGCCGGTGGTGGGCGTGCCGATGCCGCTGATCAGCTACGGCGG
>CAJYHU010000479.1 GCA_913774655.1 uncultured Luteibacter sp.
TTACGCGTGTGCGAGCGCGTGATCGATGGCGGCGTGGATCGCCGCCACCTGCGCCTGGTTGCACTCCTCAGGCGTGGTGCGCGGGCTATCCGGGTACACCTCGGTGGTCGTCGTGTAACGCGCCGGGGTGATGCCCGCGCATAACCCGAGCGCCTTCAACGGATAGGCGATCACGCCCGGCGAGATCACCGGTGACCCGATGATCTCGCCGTTGGCGTCCGCCGGAGCGATGTGGGTGACGCGCGCCACCGCCTCGATCACCGCGTGCTGGAATGCCGGTTGCAGGTTTTCCGTGTCGTCGACGAGATAGAACCCGTCGGGTATCTCACCGGGCTCGTACGGCTTGCCGTCCCGCGCGGCCAGCGAGGGGCGGAATTCGGTCTCGTCGGAGTCCGTGGTCTCGTGAAGGTCGATGTGCATGCGCACGCGATCGCCCAGCGGCGCGAGCAGGCGCACGAGCGCCGTCGACTCGGCGGCCGGGCTGTCCGCGCGGAAATGACGGTTCGGGTCGATCGCGTCGGGGTTCCAGCGGTGGATGCGCTCGTAGGCCCAGGGACTCACGCACGGTACGACGAGCAGGTTCACGCGCCCGGTGGCGTCGTCGTACCGTTCAAGGAACTGCAACGCACCGAGCACACCGCTGGTTTCGTAGCCATGCACGCCGCCGGTCACCACCATCACGGGGCGGTCGTCGCGCCAGTGGCGGCTGCGAACCGCCATGAAGGGATAGCGCACCCCGTCATAGGTGACGGCGCCGTATTCCTCGACATCGAACCGCTCGCGCAAGGCATCGACCCGCGTCAGCACGTCGACCGCGTAATCGCGCCGCTTCAGCTGCCTCGATCGCCACGTCGCGATATCCGTGGCATCCCAGGGCCGGCCGGGGGTGCCGATACGTTCGAACGATACGGGTGCCATGGGCGTTCTCAGCAGGGGAAAGCCGCCATTGTAATGGCGGCGGCCGGCTCCCGTAGAAGCGGATGAGCGGTAGCCATCCACGTGCTCGACCTGCCGAGGGTTCGACCAGGCGAGCCACAGTGCTGTCGCCACCTTGTGGCGCCAGAGCGCGTTGCACCGGGGCGTCTGGCGGGGAGACCTTGGTGTCCTCCCTCGCTGCTCGGGCAAGTCCTCCGCATTCGACAAGGCAGGCCGCTGACGCCGCCCGTGTGTCTAAGTGACCTTCGGCCGCTCTCTTTTACGGAACGCGCTTCGAGGGTGGACAGCGCCGACCGCCGCCCGGGCCGTCCCAGAGGAAAGACGGCCCGGGCCTTCGAACACGGCCGTGACCCCGCGTTCGACCCCACGATGCCGTGCCAGCCGCACGTAACGCGCGCCGGTAAGGCGGAGGCGATGTCACGAAGCTGAATCCCTCATGCTGTTCATCCCCGTGCAGGGCCCGTCACGCGTGATGTCCGGGCTGGGCACGGGGGGAGCGACAGACTGCCCACTCCCCCCACAGGAGGAGCGACCGGTGTTCAATCACAACAAACGTCTGCAATACACGGTGCGGGTCATGCGGTGAATGAAGCTCATGGGCTCTCCGTCAACTTCAATGACACGGATTAGGCCAGAAGCTTCCGGCAAATGTCGAAGACGTGTCGCGGTTCGTGCACGCATGCATGCAGATATTGCATTCGCGCATCTCGAGCCGCCCTGCGGCGTGGCGCGCGAGGTGGCACGGTACGTGCTGATACCCCTGCATGAATCGCAAAAAACCCGCGTTGCCTTCCACGACGACCCTGTACCTTCCGCATGCGGTCGACGGTCCCTTCCCCTGGCGGGTGCTCCACGAGCAACACCGCGTGGGCGCCTACGCGTCCCAGGACGAAGCCGTGAAGTTCGCGCTTCACCTCGCCGCCAGCATTCATCGCAACCACGGCGTCACCGTGCGCATGCGCTTCGAGGACGAGAACGGGCACTGGGAAACCGTGGAGGCCTACAGCGAGACCGAGGGGGCGTCCACGGCTTAAATGCTCCTGGGCGCGGCCCCGGTTTCCGGTGTCTCACGGGGATATGCGATCATCCGCCGATGCAGGGTCATGGCCGGATCGAACACCGCGGAAGGCATTCGCGCGGACGCGCTCGCGTCCGCGCGTGCTGGCTCGCGTGGTTCACATGCTGCCTTGGCCTGGCCTGGGCCCAGGCGCGCGCCAGCGTCACCGAACTCCTTCAGGACACGCTCCTGCATACGGCCTTCCGACGACAGGACGGCGCACCGAGCGGCGTGTGGTCGATAGCCCAGACCGAGGACGGGCAGCTGTGGTTCGCCACGCGCACGGGACTCTACCGCTACGACGGTTTCGACTTCACCCGTATCGAACTGCTGCCGCCCGGTTCGTTGCACACCATGGCCGTGCAGGTACTGTACGCGGCCCCGGGTGGCGATCTTTGGATCGGCCAGGCCAACGGCGGCGCGATACGGATGCGCGCCGGGCGGATCCAGCGCTACGGCGATGCGGAGGGCCTGCCTTCGCATCCGTCCGTCCAGGCGTTCGCGGCCGATGCCGATGGCCGGGTCTGGGCGACGGTCAAAGGCACGCTCTACCGTTTCGATGGCACGCGCTGGCGCGCGATGGCGGGTATAGCGTCCGACGTGGACGACCTGGTCGAAGACCGTCGGGGCGACGTGTGGATCGCACGCGATCACCAATGGCGTGTGCTTCGCCCGCACGCCGAGGCATTCGAGCCATCGGGCGCCCGCTACGACGAGCCGGCGTCCCTGGTCGAAGACGCCGAAGGACGACTGTGGCAACTCGACGGAACCGGAGGCGCGCTTTTCCCCGGCGAGTGGGGGCAGCCCCACGCCAACCCGCCCGCGCGACGCGCCAACAGCAGCGACACGGTGATCGATCACAAGGGCGCGCTATGGACCGTGGCCTGCGAGATCGCGCTGTGCCACGACGCGGGTTTCGTATCGCGCGGAAAACCCGCCGCCGACTTCCGCCGGTCGAACGACCTGCCCGCCATGGAGATGTCTTCGCGCCTGGTCATGGTCTTGCTCAAGGACCGCGAAGGCAACGTGTGGCTGGGCACCAAGGGCGGCGTCGACCTGCTGCATGACGGCGTGCTCGCGAAGGTGCCCGTCCCCAATGTGTATTACTCGCCCGTTGTCGACCGCGACGGGCAGGCCTGGGCCGGGACCAGCGGCCAGAATCCCGCACCCGACCGCGTATGGAAACTGGGGGGCGAGCCGGTGCCGGTCGATGGCTTCGAGAACCCGGTCACGATGACGTACGCCGATCCCCGCGGTGGCGTATGGTTGGGCGGCAGAGGCCACCTGTGGCACATGGACGGCGGGCGGATCCAAGCGCGTCCCTTCCCGGCCAGCCACAGCGGTTCGCCCGGCGTGGTGCAGGCCATGGGGCGCGATGGCCGGGGCCGGCTCTGGCTCGCCGTGACCTTCCAGGGCATGTATCGCTCCGATGCCGGGGGGCACTGGGAGCCCGTGGACGATCGCTTTCCCGCCGGCGTGCCCTCGGTGATCCATATCGACACCCGCGGCGACGCCTGGATCGGTTACCTCGATGGCAGCGTGCTCAAGGTATCGGGCGATGCGGTCACGCGACGTTTGCCTTCGGCATCGGCGCCGATCGGTGCCATCACGGCGATCGCCTCGCGGCCGGGTGCCGTTTATATCGCCGCCGAACGGGGGTTCGCCGTCGATACCGGCGACCGCGTGGTGGGTCTGGTCGGGTCGCCGGAGGGGGCGCTGGACGGCGCCACCGGCATCGCCATCCGTCCGGACCACACTCTCTGGGTCAACAGCGAGGCCGGGATCGCCTGGTTTCGCGACAGCGACGTGCAGCGTGCCCTCGCCGCCCCCGATCACGCGCTCGACCTCAACCTGCTGACCGCCGACGATGGCGTGGTCGATGGCACGCAAACCGTGCGTCCCCTGCCCTCCGCCGTCGCCGGCATCGACGGTACGGTGTGGTTCGCCCGCGCGGAAAACTTCCTTCGCCTTCCGGCGACGGGCGTACCCCCGTCGCGGTTACCCCCGGCGGCGATCATCCGCTCGGTCACCGCGGGCAACGAGACGCTTCCGATCGAAGGCGCGCGGCTGGACGCGGACCATCGCGACGTGACGGTGCGCTACGCAGCGATCTCGATCGCCCGACCGGCCAGCGTGCGTTTTCGCTATCGCATGGCGCCCGGGATGGATCAGTGGCTGCCGCTCGACGGCGGGCAGCGGGAGCTGCGTTTCACCCAGATGCATCCCGGCGACTACCGCCTTCTGATCCAGGCCTCCTACGACGGGCGCGCGTGGGGCGCGACCGCCGAATCGAGCGTCACCGTGGTACCCACGTTCATCGAGGGCCCTTGGTTCAAGCTGGTGTGCGGCATGCTCGTGGCCCTGGCGATCTGGATCGCCCACCGCCTGCGCGTGCGCGGCCTGACCCGCCAGGTACGCCTGCGCCTGCGCGAGCGCTACCGTGAACGCGAGCGTATCGCCCGCGAACTGCACGACACCCTGCTCCAGGGCGCCCAGGGCTTGATCCTGCGGTTCCAGTCGGTGGTGGACCGGCTTCCCGACGGTGACCCGGGCCGGCCCTCGCTCGAACAGGCGATCGATCGCGCCGAGCGCCTCGTCACCGAGGGACGTGATCGCGTGCAGGACCTGCGGGAGCACGGCGCGCGCGACGAACCGCTCGCCGAACGGCTGGCGAGCCACGTCGCCGACCTCGAAAG
>CAJYHU010000480.1 GCA_913774655.1 uncultured Luteibacter sp.
GATCGTTGAATGTCTCGGGCACCCCGTAGGCGTGCACGGCGATGTAGTTCCAGGTCGGCACTTCACGGCCGTGAACGGATTTGCCCGGATAGCCGTTCGGCGAGATGTAGGCGTGCGGACCGGCGAACATCGCCAGCGCTTCACCCGCGTGGCGAACGACATGATCGTTGACCCGCGCCACGTGCGCGTAGAGCGTGCCCAGGGGGCCCTCTTGCGGCGCGAGAACGAACGGCAGGTGCGTGGCCTCGATGCCGCCCTCGCCTGCCGTCACCAGCGCGCCGAAGGCGATCTCGCGCATCGCCGCGTGCAACACGGAGAGCCGACTCTCGACGAATGCGCGCGGCGTATACACGTCAGGGACCGAAGGTGACTTCTTCGCCCTCGTGCCCGCGGTCCCAGCCGCGCAGTTCGTCGCGGATGTGGGCGACCCGCTGACGGCCGAGCGCGTTGCGTTCCTCGTCGAGCACAAGGCCGTCGAGCAACTCGGCCAGCCGCTGGGCGGTCGGCAGCATGGCATCCCACGCGTCGAGCGCGTTGATCGGGCCCGGCAGCGCCATGAAGAACGAGAGCCCCGGCGTCTGCATGGCGCTGACGCGCGACATGTCGAAGTTGCCGGGCTTGACCAGGTTGGCGACGCTGAAGATCGGCCCCTTCTCGGGATGGCCGTCCACCAGTCGGTGATAGATGCCCATGTCGCCGAACTCCAGGCCCACCTTCTCGGCGGCCACGACGAGATCGGCGCCGCTGAACTTCATGCCCTCGCGGGACACGACGTAGAGCGTGACGATGCGGTCGACCGGCGTGTTCGGCCGGCGGCCCAGGTCGGAGCGCGGCGGTGCCTTAGGGGCGGGCGGCGGCGCGGGAGCGGGCGCGGAAGGCCGAGCAGGCGCCGGTGCGGGTGCCGCGGAGACCGGCTCGTCGAGATCGAACGGCAGGTCGAGGTCGAGACTGGGCTCCCGGCGCTGCGCGTGCCTCGGCGGCAGCGGCTCCTCCGGCAACACCGGCGCCGCCGACGCGGTGCGCTCGCCGGCGAGCGACGCGCCAAGGCGCTCGAGCTCCGCGCGCAGGTCGACGTCGAGTTCGGCCTGCTTCGGCGACGGATTGAACAACGGGTCGAGCGTGTCGTCGGCGCGGTCGTCCAACGGCGCCTCGCCTTCCTCGTCGGCGAAGACCGGTTCGCGCCGTTCGCGCGAGCGCTCCGGCTGCTCCGGCGCCGGTTTGCGCCGCCCTTGCTCTTTGCGGGGCTGGCCGAAGAGCCACAGCAGCACGAGGATGACGATGCCGACGAAGAGCATCGGGATGCCGACTGCCGGATTCCAGGCGAGGCCGATCGCAGGGGTCATGGTGCGGGATTCCTTGGGTAGTGCTAGGCGACGCCGGCGAGCTTGGACGCTTCGGCCAGGTCGACCTGGACGAGGCGCGAGACGCCCGGTTCGCGCATGGTAACGCCACACAGCTGGTGCGCGGCCTCCATGGTGGCTTTGTTGTGGCTGACGAAAATGAACTGCACCTTCTCGCTCATCTCGCGCACCATGGCGGAGAACCGTCCGACATTGGCTTCGTCCAGGGGGGCGTCCACCTCGTCGAGCAGGCAGAACGGCGCGGGATTGAGCCCGAAGATAGCGAACACGAGTGATACGGCCGTGAGCGCCTTCTCGCCGCCGGAGAGCAGCGTGATGTTCGACACGCGCTTGCCGGGAGGGCGCGCCATGATCGAGACGCCGGTGTCGAGCAGGTCGTCGCCGGTCAGTTCGAGGTAGGCGTGGCCGCCCCCGAACAGGCGCGGGAAGAGCTCCTGCACGCCCGCGTTGACGCGATCGAAGGTCTCTTTGAAGCGCTGGCGCGTTTCGCGATCGATCTTCTTGATCGCGCCTTCGAGGGTTTCCAGCGCGGCGCCCAGGTCGGTGAGCTGCGAGTCGAGGTATTCCTTGCGCTGCGACTGCTCGGCATGCTCCTGGATGGCCGCGAGGTTTACCGGCTCCAGGCGGGCGATCTTCTGAGCCAGGTCGGTGAGCTGCTGCTGCCAGTGCGCGGGCTCGGCATCCTCGGCCAGTTCGCCCAGGAGGGCATCGAGCTCGAGGCCGGAGGCCGCGATGGCCTGGGCCAGCTGCTCGGCACGCAAGTGCAAGGCCTGGGCGGCGAGGCGTTTTTCCGAGACGCTTTCGCGCACCTGGTTCATCACGTGCTCGATGCGCTGTCGCTCCTGCTCCAGCCGGCGGAATTCGGCGTCGCAATCCTCCAGCGCCCGGCGCGCGTCGACCAGTTGGCGATCGACCAGCAGGCGCTGGTCGAGGTAGGTCTGCCGTTCGGCCTCGAGTTCGGCGATGGGGTCCGAACCCGCCGCCAGCTGCGCGTCGATGTCTTCGCGGCGGGCGGTCACCTGGCGCAGTTGCGCGTCCAGGCGTGCCAGGGCCTGTTCCAGCGAGGTCAACGCGGCGCGCTTGGAGCTCATGCTCAGTTCAAGCTGGTGGGCCTGGTCGGCCGCCTCGCGGGCGTTCATGCGCGCTTCTTCGCGCGCCTCAAGCAGCTCGCGGCGTTCGTTTTCCAGTTCGCGACGTTCGTCCTCGCGATCGCCCATGTGGCCGACGGCCTCGTCCAGGCGCGCACGCGCCTCGCGCGTCTGGCCCTCGAGTTCGTCGAGCTGCTCGATGAGGGTGGAAAGTTCGCCGCCGATCTTCTCCGCACGGGCGCGCGCGGTTTCCATCTTGCCGCGCTGGCTCTGCAACTGGCCGGCGAGTTCGGAAAGCCGGCGATGCGCCGCATACAGCTCCCGCTGGGCATCATCGCGCTGGCGTTCGGTCTCGAACTTGCGCGCACGCAGGGTTTCGAGCGTGTCGGTGCCTTCCTCGATCGTCGCTTCGAGGATCTGGATCTGCTCGGCGAGCTGGCGGATGTCGCGCTCGCGGGCAAGCACGCCGACCTGATTGCCCTGGGCTCGCAGCACGCGGGCCCAACCGGGCCCCATCCACGCGCCGTCACGGGTGATGACCGACTGGTGTTCCGTCAGCGACGCGACCCGCAACGCGGCGGCGTCCACCGAATCGGCGACGAACACCTGGCCGAGCAGCGCCATGGCCGCGGCGGGACCGCGCACATGGGCCGCCAGCGTGCCCGGCGCCCCCGGGGCGCCTGACGCGGCGGCGAACAGGGCAACGTCGGCCTGGCCCAGCCCGTCGAATTCGGGTGCCAGCGCGACCGGCGCGTCGACCAGCACGCCGTCGAGGAGGCCGGCCAGCACGGTTTCCACCGCCGATTCGTAACCGGCATCCACCTGGAGCGACTCGCCGAGGCGACGCGCGCCATCGAGGCCAAGCCGCTTGAGCCAGTCGGTGGCCGCCGATTCATCCTGTCCGAGGGCGGCGGTCTGCAGG
>CAJYHU010000481.1 GCA_913774655.1 uncultured Luteibacter sp.
CGTGTCGATCGGCTGGAACGTCACCTTGTAGATCTCGCCGTCCTTCATCCAGACCGGCGGCTTGTCGTAGCCATCGCGGTACCGCATGCGCTGGATGTTCTCGGTGATGTTGAAGGCCTTGCCGTCGGGCATCACGTCCATCACCTTGAAGGTGAAGTCGGTGTCCTTCGCGTCGGAGGATACGTAGAGCGTCACGGTGATCGGGCCGCTCACCTCGGTGCCCTGGGTGAAGGGGGCCGAGTCGTACACGAGGATGTCGTTGCGCGCGAGCTGCGGGTTCTGGTCGAACGAGCCGAACTTCACCGCCGTGCCCTGGCAGCACCCGCCGCCACCGAGCGTGGTCACGGGGTTCATCGGGTCATAGATGAACCGATCGGGCTGGTCGGCGCCCGTCGGTGCCGTGGGCGACAGCTTGCCGTCGCCGTAGAGCGTGTTCGCCTTGCCGCCGCTGGTGAAGTAGAGGTCGCGCGTTACGGCGCCGGCCGGAGGCCAGGTCGTCGTGTTGTGCCAGGCGTTCTCGCCCATCGTGTAATACATCACCTTGGCCTGGCGGTCGACCACTGGGCTGTCCTCGCCCTTGAGCCATTTGTCGAACCAGCCGTAGACGAGGGCGTCGTAATCGAAGCGGGCGTCGCCCACGTCGAGGTCGCCGATCACGGTGTGCTCGGTGGCACGGGTATAGGCGCAATGCAGCACCGGGGCGATGACGGCGTACTGCTCGTCGGCGACGTTCTTCGGCGCGGTCGCGCGCACGTGGTTGTACGCGGCGAGGTTGGGCGACACGGACACGTCGAACCAGCTCATGAACCACAGGCCCGGCTTGTCGATCTTCATGGTGTCATGCCACAGGCCGCCCTTGTACCAGGCAGGGCTGTTGGGCGTGCGGGCGATCATGTTGCCGCCGGTGGGCACGTCCATCACGTCGGCGAAGATGCCCTTGGGCCCGTTCACCGATGTCATGATGTCCTTTTCCGGCAGCACCCAGAACGCCTTGTCCCAGTCGGCGCGCGGCGGCGCCGAGTCGAGGTCGAACATCTTTGACGCGCGGATCAGGTCGGCCTGCGACATGGTCGACGGGAACTGCGGGCGCACCTGGTTCTGCTCTTTGTAGAGCCAGTCGATGAAAAGCATCTGCACGGCACCGCCGCGATACCAGTTGCCCTGCTCGTAGTAGGGGCCGACGCGGCCGACGCCCGCGCCGAAGCCCTGCACGTTGAACGCGGCCAGGCCGGGGGTGTCCTGGGCGACCACGGCCATCTGCCATTCCGCCGTGGACGAACATCCCGTGGTACCCACCTTGCCGTTCGACCACGGCTGCGAGGTGATCCAGCGGACAGCATCCACGCCGTCGGACAGCGGAGCGCCCAGGATCTCGTAATTGCCCTCGGAAAAATAATGGCCGCGCTCGTTCATCTCGACGAGGGCGTAGCCGCGCTTGACCACTTTCAGTTCGTCGCTCATGTCGCGTGGCGCGCCGAGCTTCACGTCCCAGAAATTGAAATTGTAGGGGGTGCGCACGAAGATGGTCGGCACCTTGCCTGTGGCGTTCTTCGGCCGGTAGATGTCGGCGGCCATGCGCTTGCCGTCGCGCATCTTCACCATCACCTTGCGATCGACCACGGCGGCGTCCTGCAGCTGGCGCTCGACCGCTTCGCGCTTGTCCACGAGCACCTGCTGTTCGCGCGTGAGCGCGTCCTGGGCGGACACGGTGCCGATCGCGACGACAAGGCAGACACTGCCCAAGGCCACCGACGCGGTGGTGCGGAACACGGACGGGGTACGGCGCATGCGACGGTGACCTTATGCCAGGACGACGTTCGAGTCTGGCAAAGCGATCCGGTGAGGTAAATCGTGACTTGTGGCAGGGGCGGCGGGTCAGGCCTCGGGCACCGCGACGCCGTGACGTTGAAGGATCGCCGACACCTCGGCGCTCACCCAGTCGAAATGATCCGGGCCCGCGGCTTCCAGCACGGCGTTCGACTTCTGCGCGAACGCTGGCCAGAACGCGTCGGGGTCCGGGTTGTCATGCAGGTCGCGGGCCACCTCGCTGTCGAGGCGTTCGAGCATGCGTTCAAGGTCGTGTCGATGGCTCATGGGCGCAAGTTAACCCCGGCCTATGTCCGTACCGCGTATACGCGATGACGCTCCGGCGCCTACCTCAATCGTGGTTCAGGTTCATGGCGGGGCACGTCCGGACAAGCCCGGCGTCGCGCACATTGGCTATCCTGCCGGATGCGTTGCGAGGGGCCCTGCATGTCGTCGACCGAAACCTTCAAGTTCATCCTCATCCTGCTGGTCGCGTTGCTGGTGCTCGAACTCATCGCGCGGCGCCTGCGCCTGCCGACGGCCGCCGCGCTGCTGGCCGGTGGCGTGGGTATCGCGTTCCTGCCGGGGATTCCGCCGGTCACGTTCGATCCGGAACTGGTGCTCATCGTGTTCCTGCCGCCGCTGCTGCAGGACGGGGCGTTCTATACGGTGTGGTCGGATTTCCGCCGCTATCTCGGCGGCATCCTCTGGCTGGCGGTGGGCGCGGTGATCTTCACCACCTTCGTGGTC
>CAJYHU010000482.1 GCA_913774655.1 uncultured Luteibacter sp.
CATCCGGCATACTCGCCGCATGCCCGCCGCGCCGGGGATCACGCGGTGGTGAAGCGCGCCGTGAGCCAGGCCTTGATGTCGTGGATCTCAGGCAGACTCACCTGATGGGCCATCGGGTAGGTGTGCCAGTCGATACGGTACCCCAGCGATTCGAGCCGTTCGCGCGACTGCTGGCCCAGCGCGAGCGGCACCACGGGGTCGGCCGTGCCGTGGCCCCAGAACAGCGGCGTGTCGTGGTTCGCGCCATGGCGTTCGGCGTCGATCGTGTCGTGCAGGGGCAGGTAGGCCGAAAGCACGAGCAGGCCGGCCAGCGCCTCGCGATGGCGTAGCCCGGCCGACAGCGTCATCGCGCCGCCCTGCGAGAACCCGGCCAGCACGATGTGCGACGTGGGCACGCCGCGCGCGTTTTCCTGGGCGATGAGCGCGTCGACCTCGGCGATGGAGGCGCGGATGCCTTCCGCGTCCTGCTTGTCGGCCAGCGCGATGCCCTTGATGTCGTACCACGCACGCATCGGCACGCCGTTGTTGATCGTCACGGGCCGCACGGGGGCATTCGGAAAGACGAAGCGCACGCCGGGCCACGACGGATCGACGAGCTCGGGCACGATCGGCACGAAGTCGTTGCCGTCGGCGCCGAGGCCGTGCAGCCAGATCACCGACCAGGTCGGCGAGGCGTGGGTTTCGTGTTCGACGCTGGGCAGGGGCATGGCGTTTCGTCCGGTGGGCGGCAGCCTGCCATCCTAGCGGAACCGGTGCGGCACGAAGCAGCTCGTGTTGCGGGTGATGCGGTCGTCGTCTTCGCGCATGCCGATGCCCGCCGGCGTGTCGCCGACGACCCACGAACCGACGAGGGCATGTCGACCGTCGAACACCGGCAGCGGCGCGAGGGCCTGGTAGATGCGCTGCGGTGCCAGCACGGCCCCCTGGCGCGGAGCGAGGATGGCGATGCCCTCGCCTTCGCGTCCCCAATACGGCTTCGCCACGGCAGCGCCGTCGATGTCCTCGCGGCGCCGGCTGGCCGGCAGCAGGTTCGGGTGCCCGGGGAAGAACTCCCACAATAGGGGAAGGATGGCCTTGTTCGAGAGCAGCATCTTCCATGGCGGTTCGACCCAGCGCGTGCCCGCACCGGGAAGATGCGCGGCGAACGGCTCGGCGAGCAGCCATTCCCAAGGGTAGAGCTTGAACAGGCGGTCGATCGGGCGATCGGCGAGGTCGATGAAATCGCGGCCGGACCAGCCGATCTCCTCGATGTCGAGCGCCTGCACGTCATGACCGGCCTGCGCGCAGGTGTCGAGCAGGTAGTCGGTGGTGGTGCCGTCTTCGGGGTTGTCGTAGCACGCGGCGAAATGCACGCGCTGACTGCCGCCGACGAGACGCCAGCGCTCGACCAGCTGTTCGTGGATCGCGTTGAACTGGTCGTCGTCCGGGTAGCACGCCTCGAGCCAGTACCACTGAACCACCGACGCCTCGAACAGCGAGGTGGGCGTGTCCGCGTTGTATTCGAGCAGCTTCGGTGGCGAGGTGCCGTCCCAGGAGAGGTCCATCCGTCCGTAAAGCGCGGGATCGCGGTTCCACCAACTGCGTTCGACGAGATGGGCGGCCCGGGCGTCGATGCCGAGGTCCTCGTAGCGACCTGCCCGCACGATGCGATCGACCGCCTCCAGGCACAGCGCATGCACCTCGGCGGTAGCGGCCTCCACGGCGTCGATCGCCGCCGCGTCGAACACATAGCAGGCGTCTTCGCGCCAGTAGGGCCGGCCGTCGAGGGTGTGGAAGCCGAAACCGAGCGCCTCGACCTCGCGCTCCCAGTTCGGGCGCGGCGCGATGGCCTCACGGCGCATCAACTGCCCCTCGCCGACACGCGGCCGGTCGAGCCGAAGCCGCCGCGCGAACCGAAGTCGAATCCGGTCGGCCCCCGGCTGTTGACGCCGCCCGTGGTCGCGCCGCTCGCGAAGGTACGCCCCGGACCGGGATCGCCCTTCATCGGGTTCGAGCGCCAATCGCTGCGATACCACGGTCCGTAGTAGTGATAGCCGGTATATCCCACGCCGCTGCCGCCAGTGGACGGCGCATAGGTACATTGCCCCGTGGCGTAATCGTGCTCGCAGTCTTCCTTGCTGGCGTAGCTGTTGCGCTGCACGTCGGTGTCCGGCCACACGAGGTAACCGAACAGGCCGATGACGCCCACGGCAACGGCGGCCGAGCGCATGCGCTTGCCGCGTGCCGGTGACGGGGATCCCGGCGAGAACGACGGGTGCCGGTAACCCGTGGGCAGGTTGAAACGGGCGTCGGGCCGCGCGCCGCCTGGATCGTTGCGGGAGCGTCGCTTGTCGTCCTTGTCCATCGCGAGCCCCTCAGTAGGTCATGGCGGCGGCGTTGATCGCGCCGACGCAGGCGGCGATCACCGCGACGAAGACGGCCACCGAACGCACGTCGGCTTCGATCCGGCCAGGCAGGTCGCGCACCAGCAGACGCAGCGCCAGATGCGTGAGCAGTTGCACCGCCCACGCCACCCCGCCCCACAGGGCGAGATCGACGAGGCTGACGCTGTGCGCGATGGCGCTCGCCAAGGGCAGCACGAAGCCGATGGCCGCGCCGCCGAGGCTGATGGCCGCGGCGAGGTTGCCCTCGCGAATCAGAGCCATCTCCCGTTGCGGCGTGATCCAGATGTAGCTGATCACGAACGCCACGAAATAGACCAGGCCCAGGCCGAGGTAGGCCACGAACGCGGGCAGGGTGAAGAGGTCCGGTACGCTCACGATGTCTTCCTCGCCTGGATCAGGTCCCAACCGTTGCCATAGAGATCGTCGAAGACGGCCACCGTACCGTAGGGCTCGTGGCGAGGTGCCTCGCGGAAATGCACGCCGTGCGCGAGCATGTGCGCGTGGTCGGCGGCGAAGTCGTCGGTGTGCAGGAACAGGAACACGCGTCCGCCGCCTTGCTGGCCCACGTGCGCGCGCTGGGTGTCGTTGGCCGCCCTCGCCAGCAGGAGGCGTGCGCCTGCCTGCGGGCCACGGGGTGCGACGGTGACCCAGCGCTTGCCGTCGCCCTGCGGCACGTCCTCGATCAGGTCGAAGCGCAGCGCACGGGTGAAGAAGGCGATGGCCTCGTCGTAGTCGTGGACCAGGAAGGTGATGGCGCCGAGAGAGGCCATGGCGGGCGTTCCTTGGGATGCTTAGTCCAGGCCGATCACTGGCCCAGCCCGAGTTCGGTGGCGAAGAAGGTCATCGACAGCGCCGCGTTGCCCACCCGCTGGCTGAAGGGGGCGCCGATGCCATGACCGGCGTTCATGCGGGTCAGCAGCAGCACGGGATACCCCGAGGTGGTGGCGCTCTGCAGGGCGGCGGCGAACTTGCGCGACTGCCACGGCGCGACGCGGGGATCGTTCGCGCCGGTGGTGAGCAGCACGGCCGGGTACGCCGTGCCTGGCTTGACGTTGTAGAGCGGCGAGTAGGCAAGCATGGCCTTCGCGATGGCCGGGTCGTTCACCGAACCGTATTCGCTGCGGTTGTACGGACCGTTCGCGAACGCGGTTTCGTGACGCGGCAGGTCATAGATGCCGACCATCGCGACGACGGCGCGAAATTGCTGCGGATGCTGCACGAGGGAGGCACCCATCAGCAGGCCGCCGTTGCTGCCACCGAGGATGCCCAGGTGCCGCGTGTCGGTCCACCGGTGGTCGATCAGCGCCTGCGAGGCCGCGTAGAAGTCGTCGAAGACGTTTTGTTTGTGCGTTTTCTGGCCCTGCGCATGCCATGCCTCGCCGTACTCGTTGCCGCCGCGCAGGTTGGCATAGGCGAGCACGCCGCCGCGTTCGATCCATGCGAGGTTCGGGCCGATGAACGACGGCGTCACCGGTATGTCGAAACCGCCATAGCTGTACAGGATGGTCGGGCGTCGTCCGTTCGGGGTGACGCCATCCATCGAGATGACGGTGACTGGAATACGGGTGCCGTCTTTCGAGGTACCGTCGATCCGTGTGACACGCACCTTCGAGTAATCCGCCGCGGGTTTCACCTCGAACACGGTCTTGAGCGAGCCGGTGTCGCCGTCGTACTCGGCCCAGTGGGTGGGCACCGTCCAGCCGGTATAGGTGATAAGCGCCTTGGCCTGGCCCTTCTCGGCGGCGACGCCGCCGATCACGATGCCCGTGCGCGGCAGCGGCACGCGACGCACGAAGCCCGCCTTGCCGTCGTACTGGTCGGCCCACCAGTCGGGGCCGGCGCTGCGCACCACGAGAAAGCCGTCGCCGAGCGCGGTGACATGCTGGATCGCGCCGTCGCCCTCGGGCAACACGTCGCTGCGCGTGCCCTTGGCGTCGAACGCGACCAGCTTCCCGCGCGGTGCGCCGGCGAACGTCACGACGAACAGCCGGTCACCGACCCACTCGGCCGAGCGCACGTCGGCGTCGTGGCCAAGCACCTTGCGGAAGGGACCGTCGCCGCTGCGCAGGAACACCTCGGCAGGGCCGCCGTCGCCTTCGTTGGCGAGGAGCGCGGTGGTCTTTCCACCGTTGCCGGTGTGCAGGATGTACTCGGCGATGTCGGAGTATCCCTTGCCGAAGACCACGGTGTCCTTCGACTGCGGCTGGCCCAGCGCGTGGTGGGCCAGGTAGGCGTCGAACTCACGCAGGGGGGTGTCCCGCGTGGGGGTCGCGAAGCGGGCATAGGTGACGCCCTTTTCGTCGGCGTCCCAGGCAAGCGCCTGCGGCGTGGTGCCGCCGCCGGCCCAGGCCAGCTGGTCGGGAAGCGGCTTGCCCGTGGTGGTGTCGAGCACGTGGATGGTGGTCAGTTCGCTGCCGCCTTCGGCCGTGCCGTAGGCGAGGTAGCGCCCGCTGGGCGAAGGCCAGTATTCGGTGATGGCGGTGTTGCCGTCTCCCTGGTTGAGGTCGACCAGCGTGCGCACGGGGCCGTCGGGCCAGGCCTTGGCGACCAGCACCGGCTGGGGCTGGGGCGGCGTGTTTTCGAAGTAGAACAGCGTGCCGCCGGCCAGCGTGGGGGACGAGCGCGTGGTGGAGGTGATGGCCAGTTCGCGGATGCGTGCGCTCAGATCCTTCGCCAGGGGCATCTTGCCGATGGTGGCTTCGGTATAGGCGTTCTGCGCGTCGATCCACTGCGTGACGCCGGGCGCGTCCGGGTTTTCCAGCCACCGGTACGGATCGTTCACCCTCGTGCCGGCGAGCGTGTCCGACACGTCGTGCCGGGGCGTCGGCGGCGGACCGTCGGTGGCATGCGCCGTGCAGGCGATGAGCAGGCTGGCGGCGAGCAGGCGCGGAACGATGGCGCGCATGGCGTGTCCTCGGGAACGAAAGCCAGAGCCTAACAAAGCCATGACCTTCGGCACCCCTGCCGCCAGTAACGGGCACGGGAGTGCACGCATCGCCCATACCCTCCGGTCGACGCATGCGAACGACGCCGCGCCCCTGTGGGAGCGGATCGTATCCGCGAACCCCTCAGGCCGGGTTCGTGCGAGCGAGGCCGTGACGTGACCGTGCGAGGTCGACACCTCAGCCGCCGGCAGCCGATCGCACCAGCGATTCCCGCTATCCTCACCCCTTTGTCGTTCGCGGAATGCCCTGGATGCGCGTACTCGCCGCTGTTCTTCTTACCGCCCTGGCCGCCGCGCCGGCCATCGCCGCCCCGCCGCTGGACATGGAAACGATCATGGCCGATCCCGACTGGATCGGGGCCGCGGTGGAAACGCCTTACTGGAGCGTCGACGGCCATGCGGTCTACTACTCGCTCAAGCGCGATGGCAGCCCCGTGCGCGACCTCTACCGCGTCAGCGCGGGGGGCGGTACCCCCGAGCGGCTGGACCCGGGCGCGGTGGCGGCCGCGGACGGCTCGTCGCCGGTGTTCGACCGGGCGCATCGTCATGCCGCGTTCCTGCGCCATGGCGACGTCTTCGTGCGCGACCTCGCCAGCGGCGCCACCGTGCAGGTCACCCGCAGCACCGCGACCGAGCG
>CAJYHU010000483.1 GCA_913774655.1 uncultured Luteibacter sp.
GAATTTCACCGGGCCCGGCCACGCGGCGGGCTGCAGGCCGGTGACCGGATCGCCGGCTTCATCGGTGACCAACGACGAACCGCCACCGGCGAGCACGCCCTTGTCCGCGTGGCCGCCGATCACGACCACCGACTGGCCCTTGCCGGCGAGCGGCAGCAGGTTGCCCTCGTTGCGCAGGAGCACGGCGCCGGCTTCCTCGGTGTCGCGGGCCACGTCACGGTCGGCCGCGTAGGTGGGCTTGCCGACCTTGGGCGGTTCGTCGATGACGCCGTGCGCGAACAGGCTGCGCAGGATGCGCTGAGCCATGTCGTCGAGCCGGGCCTTCGGGAAGCTGCCGTCGGCCAGGGCCGCACGCAGGGGCTTGTCGAAGAACACCTCCGTATCGAAGACCTCGGCCGCCGACTCCTGGTCGAGCCCGGCCAGCGCCGCCTTGGGGCCGCTATGCACGCCGCCCCAGTCGGACATCACGAAGCCGCGGAAACCCCACTCGCCCTTGAGCACGCGATTGAGCAGCCAGTCGTGTTCGCCGGCCCAGGTGCCGTTGACCTTGTTGTATGACGACATCACCGAGCCGGGGTCGCCTTTGGCGATGGCGAGCTGGAAAGCGAGCAGGTCGGATTCGCGCAGGGCCACCGGATCGATGTCGGCGCTGTGCGTGTTGCGCCCGGTTTCGAGGTCGTTGATGGCGAAGTGCTTCACTGTGGCGACGATGCGGTTTTCCTGGATGCCCTTGATCGCCGCGCCGACCATGGTGCCGGCAAGCACGGGGTCTTCGCTGGCGTATTCGAAGTTGCGGCCGTTACGCGGATCGCGCACGAGGTTCACGCCGCCGGCCAGCATCACGCCAAAACCGCTGTCGCGCGCCTCGCCGCCGATCATCCGGCCGCCCGCACGCGCCACCGCGGGATCGAAGCTGGCGGCGGTGGACAACCCCGCAGGCAGCGAGATGCCGCCCTTGCCGGCATACACCGGACGCGCCACGCCCAGGCCGGCGTCGGTTTCCTGGATGGTGGGCAGGCCCAGGCGCGGGATGCCGGGCATGTAGCCGGCGCCACCGAGCGCGCCTTCCGGCGGCGAGGCTTGCTTGTCGTTCTCTTTCCTGCCGAATTTGGAGTGGATCAGCTGGAACTTCTCGTCGTCGGTCATCGCCGACACCACCAGCTCCGCCCGCTTGTCGGGCGACAGCGAACGATCCATCCACGGCCGTTCCGGCGGCGTGGCGGCCGTGGCGGTACCGGCAAGGCCAAGGGCCACGGCGAAGGCGAGGGGACGGAGGGTCATGGGCGAGGGTTCCTTGGGGTAAGACTCGCTCACCTTGGAGCAGTAACGGTTACTTGGCAAGAAACGAAGGCGGGAGGCGGGGACGTCGCCCCGTTCGACCCGGGGCGGTGGCGCGTAAGATCGACGCATGCCCCACGCCGCCGGGGTCCACCCCCACGTGCCGCCCTCCGCCCCCCCTTGCGCACCAACGCGCCGCACCCCACCTAACCACTTGTATGTCCTCGCCTTTGCCCACGCCACTGGCCGACTTCCACCCCGCCGTCGCCGGGTGGTTCGACGCCATGTTCCCGGCGCCGACCGAGGCGCAACTCGCGGCGTGGCCGGCGATCCGATCCGGGCGCGACACGCTGGTGGCCGCGCCGACCGGATCGGGCAAGACGCTCACGGCGTTCCTCTGCGCCATCGACACGCTGGTGTGCGAGGGTGTGCGTGACGGCGGGTTGCCCGACCGCACCTTCGTGCTCTACGTGTCGCCGCTGAAGGCGCTGTCGAACGACATCCGGATCAACCTCGAGGTCCCGCTGGCCGGCATCCGCGAGCGGCTGCGCGAGCAGGGCCTGCCCGATGTCGAGATCCGCACGGCGGTGCGCACGGGCGACACGCCCGCGGCCGAGCGCGACCGCATGCGCAAGCGACCGCCGCATATCCTGGTCACCACGCCCGAATCGCTCTACGTGCTGCTCGGGTCCGCCTCGGGCCGGACGATGCTGCGTGACGTACGCGAGGTGATCGTCGATGAGATCCACGCCGTGGCGGCGAGCAAGCGCGGCAGCCACCTGTCGCTTTCGCTCGAGCGGCTGGCCGCGCTCGCGCCACGGCGCATCGTGCGCATCGGCCTGTCGGCCACGCAGAAGCCCATCGCCACCGTGGCCGCCTTCCTGACCGGTGGCGACGGCGCCGACTGCGCGATCGTCGACGTCGGCCATACGCGCCGGCGCGATCTCGCGCTGGAGGTGCCCCCCGTACCCCTGGAAGCGGTGATGTCCAACGACCTGTGGCAGCTGGTCTATCACCGGCTCGCCAACCTCGTCGAGCAGCACCGCACCACGCTGGTGTTCGTCAACACGCGACGCATGGCCGAGCGCGTGGCACGCCACCTGGCCGACCGCCTCGGTGCCGAGGCCGTCACCTCGCACCACGGCAGCCTTTCGCGCGAACAGCGGCTGGACGCCGAGCAACGACTCAAGCAGGGCCGCCTGCGTGCACTGGTGGCGACCGCCTCGCTCGAACTGGGCATCGACATCGGCGACGTCGACCTGGTCTGCCAGATCGCTTCGCCGCGCTCCATCGCGGCGTTCCTGCAACGGGTGGGCCGCGCCGGGCACAGCGTGGGCGGCACACCGAAGGCGCGGCTGTTCCCCACCTCGCGCGACGACCTCGTCGAATGCGCCGCGCTGCTGGACTGCGTGCGCCATGGCGAACTCGACGCGTTGATCGTCCCCCACGAGCCCATTGACGTGCTCGCGCAGCAGATCGTGGCCGAGGTCGCCTGCCAGGAGTGGGACGAAGACGCGCTGTTGGATACGTTCCGCCGCGCCTATCCGTTTCGCGGGCTTACCCGCGCCACGTTCGACGAGACCGTGCGCATGCTCGCCGACGGCTTCACCACGCGGGTGGGCCCGCGAGGTGCCTATATCCATCGTGACGCGGTCAACCGCCGCCTGCGCGAACGCCGCGGGGCGCGCCTGACCGCCGTCACCTCGGGCGGCACCATCCCCGAAACCGGCGATTACGCCGTGCTGCTCGAGCCGCAGTCGGTGACGGTCGGCACGGTGAACGAAGATTTCGCGGTGGAAAGCCACGCCGGGGATATCTTCCAGTTGGGCAACCGGTCGTACCGCATCGTGCGCGTGGAACCGAACCGCGTTCGGGTGGAGGACGCGCACGGGCAGCCGCCGAACATTCCCTTCTGGCTCGGCGAGGCGCCCGGACGCACCGACGAACTGTCCTTCGGCGTGTCGCGCCTGCGCCAGGCGGTCGATGCCTGCTTCGACGCGGGCGGACGCGACGCCGCGCTCACGTGGCTGACCGGCGAGCTCTCGCTGTCGTCCGCCGCCGCGGAGCAGATCGTGGATTACCTGTTCCGCGCGCGAGCCGCCCTCGGCGCGCTGCCGACCTGCGACACCGTGGTGATGGAGCGATTCTTCGACGAATCCGGCGGCAGCCAGCTGATCCTGCATGCGCCCTTTGGCAGCCGCATCAACAAGGCCTGGGGCCTCGCGCTGCGCAAGCGCTTCTGCCGCACCTTCAACTTCGAGTTGCAGGCGGCGGCGACCGAAGACGCGATCGTGCTGTCGCTGTCGACGAGCCACAGTTTTCCGCTCGAGGAGGTGTCGCGCTACCTGCACAGCGCCAGCACCAAACATGTGCTGGTACAGGCGTTGCTCGACGCGCCGCTGTTCGGCGTGCGCTGGCGCTGGAACGCGACCACCGCGCTGGCGTTGCCGCGCTTTACCGGTGGGCGCAAGGTGGCGCCACAGTTGCAGCGGATGAAGGGCGAGGACCTGCTCGCCACCGTCTTCCCCGACCAGGTCGCCTGCGCGGAAAACCTCGTGGGCGAACGCGACGTGCCCGATCACCCGCTGGTGCACCAGACCCTGCGCGATTGCCTGCACGAGGCGATGGACCTCGACGGCCTGCTGGCCTTGCTGCGCCGGATGGAAGCGGGCGAGGTGCGCGTGGTCGCGCGCGATCTCGCCACGCCGTCGCCGCTGGCCGCCGAGATACTCAACGCGGCGCCGTACGCGTTTCTCGACGATGCACCGCTGGAAGAACGGCGCACGCAGGCC
>CAJYHU010000484.1 GCA_913774655.1 uncultured Luteibacter sp.
GCCGCCGGCGCCGCCACCAGCCCGCAGCCGGAGGTATTCGCCTACGCCGCGACCCAGGTGCGTCACGCGATGGAGGCCACCCATCGCCTGGGTGGCGCCAACTACGTGCTGTGGGGCGGCCGCGAAGGCTACGACACCTTGCTCAACACCGACCTCAAGCGCGAGCGCGCGCAGATGGGCCGGTTCTTCCAGATGGTGGTCGAGCACAAGCATAAGCTCGGCTTCAAGGGCACGATCCTCATCGAGCCCAAGCCGCAGGAGCCGACCAAGCACCAGTACGACTACGACACGGCCACGGTATACAGCTTCCTCAAGGAGTTCGGTCTCGAGAACGAGGTCAAGACCAACCTCGAAGCCAACCATGCGACGCTGGCCGGTCATTCGTTTCACCACGAGGTGGCCACCTCGATCGCGCTGGGCGTGTTCGGTTCGATCGACGCCAACCGCGGCGACCCGCAGAACGGCTGGGACACCGACCAGTTCCCGAACAGTGTCGAGGAAATGACCCTGGTGATCTACGAGATCCTCCGTGCGGGCGGCTTCACCACGGGCGGGTTCAACTTCGACACCAAGGTGCGTCGTCAGAGCCATGCCGCCGACGATCTCTTCCACGGCCACATCGGTGCGATCGACACGCTGGCGCTCGGCCTCGACCGCGCGGCCCGGATGATCGAAAAAGACACCCTCGCCGACCTCAAGGCGAAGCGCTACGCGGGCTGGGACGCCGAGCTGGGTACGAAGATTCTCCAGGGGGGCTTCAGCCTCGCCTCGCTCGCCGACGAAGCGGTGTCGCGCGATCTGCAGCCCTCGCACGTGTCGGGCCAGCAGGAGTTGCTCGAAAACATCGTCAACCGCTATATCTATGGGTGATATGGCACACGACATGGACGCATCGGCCCGGCTTTACCTCGGCATCGACCTCGGCACGTCGTCCGTCAAGGCCGTGCTGATCGACGCCACCGGCGCGGTGCGTGCCAGCGCATCGCGTCCCTTGTCGGTGTCGCATCCGCGTCCGCGCTGGTCCGAGCAGGATCCCCACGCGTGGTGGTCGGCCACCGAAGGCGCCGTGACGGACGTCCTCAAGGACATCGATGCCCGCCGCGTGGCGGCCATCGGCCTGTCCGGCCAGATGCACGGCGCCACCCTGCTGGATGCGGACGACCGCGTGTTGCGGCCGGCCATCCTGTGGAACGACGGGCGCTCGGACGTCGAATGCGCCGAACTCGAGCGCGTGCCGGGCTTGCGCGACATCACCGGCAACCTCGCCATGCCGGGCTTCACCGCGCCCAAGCTAGCCTGGGTGCGCAAGCACGAGCCGGCGGTGTTCGCGAAGATCGCCAAGGTGTTGCTGCCGAAGGACTACCTGCGGCTGAGGCTCACCGGCGACTACATGACCGATCCGTCCGATGCGGCGGGTACGTTATGGCTCGACGTGCGTCGTCGACAGTGGAGCGACGCGATGCTCGAAGCCACGGGGCTGGAACGCATGCACATGCCCCTGCTGTTCGAGGGGAGCCACCCCGCGGGGCGGCTGCGTCCCGAACTCGCCGCGCGGTGGGGCATGGACACCGTGCCGGTCGCCGCGGGCGGCGGCGACAACGCGGCAGGCGCCGTGGGCGTCGGCATCGTGCGCCACGGCCAGGCCATGCTGTCGCTGGGCACCTCGGGCGTGTATTTCGCGGTGTCGGACGGCTTCCGCGCGAGCCCCGAGACGGCGGTGCACAGTTTCTGCCACGCGTTGCCGGACACCTGGCACCTGATGTCGGTGATGCTCAACGCGGCCAGCTGCCTCGATTTCACCGCGCGGCTCACCGGCTACGCCGACGTACCCGCGTTGTTGGCCGATGCGCAAGCCAAAGGGCTGCGCGAAAACGGCCCGATGTTCCTGCCTTACCTTACCGGTGAGCGCACGCCGCACAACGATGCCCACGCCCGCGGATCGTTCACGAACCTCGGCCCGGACACCGAGCGCGCCGACCTCGCCAACGCCGCGCTCGAAGGCGTGGGGCTGGGCCTGCTCGACGGCCTTCTCGCGGTGGAAGGCACGGGGCTGGTCGCCGACGAGATCACCGTCATCGGCGGCGGCTCGCGCAGCGCCTACTGGACGCAGATGCTGGCGGACATCCTCGGCAAGCGGCTGGTGTTGCGCAGCGGGGGCGAAGTGGGCCCGGCACTGGGTGCGGCACGGCTGGCCCGTCTCGCGGTGGAGCCCGATGCGTCGCTCGACGTGGTCTGTCCGATGCCCGAGGTGACCGCCATCCGCGAGCCCGATGCAGCGCGTCATGCTTATTTCCTGCAAACGCGCCACCCTCTGTTCCGCCTCACCTACGAGCGGATGAAACCGCTCTATTCCCACGCCGCCCAGAGCGACGCTTTCCGCCCTGCCTGAACGGGCGAACCCTACGCATGGAGAAGAGCATGAAACAGAAGACCCTACCGATGATGCTGGCCGTGTCGATGGCCCTCGCCGGGGTATTCGCCGCGCCCCAGGCGCACGCGAGCAAGGACAAGCCCGTGATCGGCTTCTCCATCGACGACCTGCGCGTGGAACGCTGGACCCGCGACCGCGAGTACTTCAAGGCGGCGGCCGAAAAGGCCGGTGCCACCGTGTCGGTGCAGTCGGCCGATGCCAACGAACAGAAGCAGATCCAGCAGATCGAAAACCTGATCTCGCGCAAGGTCGACGTTATCGTCATCGTGCCGTTCAACGCCAAAACCCTCACCACGGTCGTGGCCGAAGCGAAGAAGGCGGGCATCAAAGTGATCTCCTACGATCGCCTGATCCTCAACGCCGACGTCGATGCCTACATCTCGTTCGACAACGAGAAGGTCGGCCAGATGCAGGCCCAGGGCGTGGTCGACGCCACCGGCGGCAAGGGAAACTATTTCCTGCTCGGCGGCGCGCCCACCGACAACAACGCGAAGATCCTGCGCGACGGCCAGATGAAGGTGCTCGACCCGCTGGTCAAGAGCGGCGCGGTGAAGATCGTCGGCCAGCAGTGGACCAACGAGTGGCTCGCGTCCAACGCGCAGTCGATCATCGAGAACGCCCTTACCGCCAACAAGAACAATATCCAGGGTATCGTCGCCTCCAACGACGGCACCGCCGGCGGCGCCATCGCCGCGCTGCAAGGCCAGAAGCTGGCCGGCAAGGTCGCGGTGTCCGGACAGGATGCCGATCTGGCGGCCATCAAGCGGATCAAGGCCGGTACGCAGACCATGACGGTCTACAAGCCGATCAAGACCATCGCCACCGACGCGGCCAACCTCGCCGTGCAGTTCGCCAAGGGCGAGGCGCCGAAGTTCACCTCCAAGATGAACAACGGCAAGAAGGACGTCGACACCATCCTGCTCACCCCGACCGCGCTTACCAAGCAGAACGTCGACCTCGTGGTGAAGGACGGCTTCTACACCCAGGCCCAGGTCGGCAACTGACCCGTAGGCGCGCCATGCGCGCGATGCCCACCCATCGCGCGCACGGCGCGCTCCTACCGTTTTGCGGGAAACACGAAGGTGAGTGAATACCTCTTCGAGATGCGCGACATCGTCAAGGAATTTTCCGGCGTGCGCGCGCTCAACGGCATCAGTCTCTCGGTCCGGCCCGGCGAATGCGTGGGCCTGTGCGGCGAGAACGGGGCCGGCAAATCCACCCTGATGAAGGTGCTGTCCGGTGTCTATCCGCACGGCACGTGGGAGGGCGAGATCCTGTTCGACGGCAAGCCGCTGAAGGCGGCCTCCGTGCGGGACAGCGAAGCCGCCGGCATCGTGATCATCCACCAGGAACTGATGCTCGTGCCGCAGCTGTCGGTGGCCGAGAACATCTTCCTGGGCAACGAGAGCACGAAGTTCGGTGGCGTGATGGATTACGACACCATGTATGCCAAGGCCGAGGCCCTGCTGGCGCGGCTGAAGCTGAAAGACGTCAACGTGGCCGCGCCGGTGATGAACTACGGGGGCGGCTACCAGCAGCTGTTCGAGATCGCCAAGGCGCTGGCGAAGAATGCGCGGCTGCTGATCCTCGACGAGCCGTCGTCGTCGCTGACGTCGGCCGAAACGGACATCCTCCTGTCGATCATCGAAGACCTCAAGCGCGAAGGCGTGGCCTGCGTCTACATCTCGCACAAGCTCGACGAAGTGGCACGGGTCTGCGACACCGTCACCGTCATCCGTGACGGCAAGCACATCGTCACCCGGCCGATGGCGGAGATGACCACGCATTCCATCATTACGGCGATGGTCGGGCGCGAGATCGAAAACCTGTTCCCCCGGGTCGAGCACGCCATCGGCGAGGTCATCTTCGAGGCACGTCACGTCACCTGCTGGGACGTCACCAACCCCGAGCGCAAGCGTGTCGACGACATCTCGTTCCAGCTGCGCAAGGGCGAGATCCTGGGCATCGCGGGCCTGGTCGGCGCGGGCCGCACCGAGCTGGTCTCGGCCATCTTCGGCGCTTACCCAGGGCGTTCGGAGGCCGAGCTGCTGCTCGAAGGCAAGCCGATCCGGGTGAAGAACCCCGAGCAGGCGATCAAGGCCGGGCTGTCGCTGGTGCCGGAAGATCGCAAACGCCAGGGCATCGTGCCCCTGCTGGGCGTCGGCGACAACATCACCCTCGCCACGCTGTCGCACTACGCGCGCGGGGGCACCATCGACCGCCAGGCGGAGCTGCAAACCGTCGATACCGAGATCAAGCGGCTGCGGGTGAAGACGGCGAGCCCGGAGCTCGCCATCGTCGGCCTGTCCGGCGGCAACCAGCAAAAAGCCGTGCTGACCAAGATGCTCCTGCCCAACCCGAAGGTGCTGATCCTCGACGAGCCCACCCGTGGCGTCGACGTTGGCTCCAAGTACGACATCTACACGCTGATGTTCGAACTGGTCGGTCGCGGCGTGTCCATCATCATGGTGTCGTCGGAGATGCCCGAAGTGCTGGGCGTGAGCGACCGGGTGCTCGTCGTCGGCGAGGGACGCCTGCGCGGCGACTTCCAGAACGTCGGGCTCACCCAGGAGCAGGTCCTCGCCGCCGCCATCTCGCACGCGGCCGAAGGGCCGGCCCACGCCGCCTGATCCCCATTCCACGCGTCACCAGGGAAGTTGTTCCGATGCACTCGCAGAAAATCCAGCAGCTGTTCGTCCGCTACAAGATTCTCGCCCTGCTCATCGCCGTGGCGCTGATCTGGGTGTTCTTCCACGTGAAGACCGACCAGGCCTTCATCACGCCGAACAACCTGTCCAACCTGTTCCGGCAGATGGCGATCACCGGCATGCTCGCCTGCGGCATGGTGTTCATCATCATCGCCGGCGAGATCGACCTGTCGATCGGCTCGCAGCTGGGCCTGCTCGGCGGCGTGGTGGCGATCCTCACCGTGAACATGGGCTGGGGCACGTGGCCGTCGATCGGCGCCGTGCTGGTGCTGGGCCTGATGATCGGCGCGTTCAACGGCTTCGTGGTGACGCGCATGCGGGTGCCCTCGTTCATCGTGGGCCTGGGCGGCATGCTCGCCTTCCGCGGCATCGTGCTCTACGTGACCGGCAGCTCCACCATCGCGCCGGCGCCCGACGACCTCATCGCGCTGGGCCAGGGCTTCGTGCCGCCCACGCTCTCGCGCTGGATCGGCGGCGTGATCTTCCTCGCGCTGATCGGCATCACAGTGCGCCGTCGCGTGCGGCGCGGCAAGCTGGGCCTGCAACAGGGATCGGTCTGGGTCGACATCGCCCGGCTGGTAGCCATCGGCGTGGTCATGGCCGGTTTCATCCGCATGCTCAACGACGCCAACGGCATTCCCATCCCTGTGATGATCCTGCTGGCGCTGCTGGCCGTGTTCACCTACGTGTCGACGCAGACCGTGTTCGGCCGCCACGTGTACGCGGTGGGCGGCAACATGGAGGCGACGCGCCTGTCCGGCGTCAACGTGGGACGGGTCAAGCTGGTCGTCTTCGCGATCATGGGCCTCATGTGTGCGTTCGCCGGCATCATCACCGTGGCGCGCACGGGCTCGGGGTCGCCGTCGGCGGGCACGGGCGGCGAACTGGACGCGATCTCGGCCTGCTTCATCGGTGGCACGTCGATGCGCGGCGGTTCGGGCACCGTCTACGGCGCGCTGATCGGCGCCCTCGTGATGGCGAGCCTCGACAGCGGCATGCAGCTGATGGACGTCGACAACTCCTGGCAGATGATCATCAAGGGCGTGATCCTCGTGCTGGCGGTGTGGGTAGATGTGTTGTCGGGGTCGAACCGGAACGGCTGATCGGTGGAGAGCGGCGTCGCCGCTCCGGTGGTTCGCGCGCTGGGCGTGCTTCTGCCCGACGATCGTGACGTGCGGCAGGTGTGGTGGGGCTATCGCCGAGGCGATGGGCTCCCACCCTGTCGGCCGCTATGCGGCCGTGACCTTCCTACGGGGGAGGGGAACCGATCGCGTCGGTGATCCGTGCCCGCCTTTTTCCCCGCGTCGATACCCTCAACGCCCCGACAGCGACTTCGCCATCTGCAGGTGCGCCTTCAGGGACGGCAGCGTCTTCTTCGCGAACGCCTTCATCTCCTCGTTCGATCCTTTTTCGATCTCCGCCGAGAACTGGGCGACCGCTTCCTCGTGGTCGGCCACCATGATCTTCAGGTACGCCTTGTCGAAGTCGCTGCCGCTCATGCGGCTGAGCGCATCGATCTGCTTGTCGGTTTCCGGCGCCACCTGGGTCGCGCGCTGGTAGGTCTTGTCGCCGTCTTTGAGGGTGGCGAGTTCGTCGTTCACCTTGCTGTGCTCGTCGACCATCTTCTGGGCGTACGCTTTCACCTTCGAGGACTGCGCCCGCTGCACCGCGAGCTTGCTCAGTTCGACCTCGCCCAGGCCGGTCATGCCGGCGTTCTTGAAGAAGAACGCATCGGTGGGCGTGCCGCCGTGCGTATCCTTGGCCTGCGCATGGGCGGCCAACGGGGCGACGGCGATCAGCAGGCCGGCGATGAAGGGGGTAAGGGCTCGTGACATGGTGTGCTCTCCGATGGAACCAGCGCACGGTGTCTCACGGGGGGCATGAAGCGGTCGTGACCTCGTGTCGGCGCCTCCAACGAAAACGGGCGCCCGAAGGCGCCCGTTCGATCCGTCGCGACGAATCGGCCGCTTACTTGCGGGCGGCCTTGCCGCCGAGGCCGGCGGCGTCGCGGAGGAGTTCGGCCTTGTCGGTCTTCTCCCACGAGAACGCGGTGTAGGTGCTGCCGTCGGCAGCCTTGACCTCGTAAGGCTTGCGGCCGAAGTGACCGTAGGACGCGGTCGGCTGGTAGATCGGGTGCACCAGGTCGAGCATCTTGATGATGCCGTACGGGCGCAGGTCGAAGTGCTTGCGGATCAGCTTCTCGATCTGCGCGTCGGGAATCTTGCCGGTGCCGAAGGTGGTGACCGAGATCGAGGTCGGCTCGGCCACGCCGATGGCGTAGCTCACCTGGATCTCGCAACGGTCGGCGAGGCCGGCCGCCACGATGTTCTTGGCGACGTAACGCGCGGCGTAGGCGGCCGAGCGGTCGACCTTGGAGGGATCCTTGCCCGAGAACGCGCCGCCACCGTGACGGGCCCAGCCGCCGTAGGTGTCGACGATGATCTTGCGGCCGGTCAGGCCGCAGTCGCCCACGGGACCGCCGATCACGAACTTGCCGGTCGGGTTGATGTGGAACTTGGTGTCCTTGTGCAGCAGCTTCGCCGGCAGCACGGGCTTGAGGATCAGCTCACGCACGCCTTCGACGAGATCTTTCTGCTTCACGCCCGGGTCGTGCTGGGTCGACAGCACCACGGCGTCGATGGCCACGGCTTCGCCGGCCTCGTCGTAACGCAGCGTCACCTGGCTCTTCGCGTCCGGGCGCAGCCACGGCAGCGGCGAGTTCTTCTTCTTGCGGACCTTGGCCTGCTGCTCCACGAGGCGATGGCTCAGGTGGATCGCCGCCGGCATGAACTCGGCCGTTTCGTTGGTGGCGTAGCCGAACATCAGGCCCTGGTCACCGGCGCCCTGTTCTTCGGGCTTCTTGCGGTCGACGCCCTGGTTGATATCGGGCGACTGCTTGCCGATGAGGTTGAGCACGCCGCAGGTGGCGCCGTCGAAACCGACGTCGGAGGAGTCGTAGCCGATGTCGAGGATCACCTTGCGGGTGAGGGCTTCGAGGTCGATCCACGCGCTGGTGGTGATCTCGCCCGCAACGATGGCGACGCCGGTCTTCACCAGCGTCTCGCAGGCCACGCGAGCGCGGGGGTCCTGCGCCAGGATGGCATCGAGGACGGCGTCGGAGATCTGGTCGGCGATCTTGTCCGGATGGCCTTCGGAGACCGACTCGGAGGTGAAGAGGTAGTTGCTCATCGGGGGGATATATCCTTCTTTACGGATAAAGAGATAAATAGAGGCGCGCCATGATACACGCCCCGGCGCCGGTTTGCAGCGCCAAGGGTAGCGGGCGGGGGTGACGATTGCATGGAGGTTCAGGGGGGGGAGTGGGGGCGCGGTCCCGGCGTTCGGTTGAGGGGGCTGGTGGCGGGTGGGATGGCGGTGAGGCGATGGCGGGCGCGGTGCGCGATGGAGACGGGGGGTGGG
>CAJYHU010000485.1 GCA_913774655.1 uncultured Luteibacter sp.
CCTGCGGCCTCGCCGATCCAGGTCCACCATGCGTTCCCGGACGGATCGACACGGTTGACGGGGTCGCCGCCGCAATACGCGTAGCGATTCATGCCACCGTCGTCGAACGGACTCTGCGGGTCCGGCGCGAGAAATCGGCGCAGGTGTGGCACGTACGGACGACTGCCCAGCAGGTAGTCCCCCGTATCCCGCTCGACGGGTTCACCGGCGTAAGCGACCTGCGCCCTTGTGTCGTTCGCGTGGTGTCCGTATGCGCCGTAGACGCGCTCGTCCATTGCAAGATCGTGAAGCGTCTTCATGGCAACGTGTATGCCTCACCAACATGCACGTTCAGCACGTTTGCCATGTAGACGTACATGGTGTCGTCCCGCCAGGCTTCCCTCCCGAAATACGGGGGCATGTCGTCCGGGCGCCATGCGCCGGCGCTTTCCGGCCTGATCGACGGTGGCGGCGGAGGCAGCATGGACGAGGGTGAGCCGCGGACGCCGGCCTCGACGGCGACCGTGCCTCCCGTGAGCGCGAGTTCGCCGACGAACTGACTCCTGCCCAGCCCGTAGTCTTCGATGTCGCTTTCGCGGACGAAGCGACGGTAGAACGACGTGACCTTGTCGCGTGCGCCCGCCAGCAGGCCCTGGCCTTCCATCGGTGCGGCAGCACGCACCGCATCGCCCGAAGCGGATGCGCTGCCTCGCGGCACCAGGGCGGATGGTGGCGCCGCGCTTGCGACGCCTGTCCGCATGCCTTGTCGCAGAGGGGCGCCGCCGCGGGCGATGCCCGATGCGACCCCGCGGGCACCCGCGGTGCGCGACATTGCGGATGAGACGCCGGATTGCCACACCGCATCGGCCCGGTACGCTAGCCTGCCCAGTCCCTGTCGGATCTTTCCCGTCGCACGTTGTCCCAGCTGCGCCACCTTGCTCACGCCGCTGCCGATCGAGCCGGCCATGCCCGCGACGCCGAAGCCCAGCCCGATGTAACCCAGGATGCTGGCCAACTGGGGCTTGTTCGCGAGGGTGGCGGCGATCGATGCCACGTCGGCTGCGATGGAAATCACGTTGGCGACGGTGGTGGCGACGAGCATGGGCGTGATGCCCGCCGCGATACCGGCCGCCGCGATACCGGCCGTCGCGACGGTGGCGATCACCGCGCCCACAACACCCAGCGCGACGCCGAACCATTTCCAGAAGCGGGCACCGGTGGGATCGACGTGGTTGATCGGATCGCCGCCGCAGTAGGCGTAACGGTTGATCCCGCCCTCGTCGAACGGGCTGTGCGTATCCGGGCCGATAAAGCGGCGCAACACGGGGTGGTAAAGGCGCTGTCCAAGCACATACCAGCCCGTGTCTGCCTCGATGACTTCGCCGGTGTATGCCGCGCGCACCGTCGCGCGGGTGCGCTCGCCGTAGGCGCCGTAAGGTATCGTCGTCACGTCCATGCGTCCTCCTCAGCCGTTGCCGGCTGCTTCGATCACGACGGACCCCTGCGGGTCGACGCCGAGCAGCCAGCTCCGGCGGATCGCGCCGGCGATCAGCGTTTCGGCGACGATGCCGCCCTGGGTACGGATGTAGCGTCGCTGGTCGGTCGACGACGTTTCATAGCTCACCGCGCCGTCCTCGCGATAGCGGAACGTGGTGATGCCGTCGCGGACGATACGGCTGACGAGCCCGTCCGGTCCGTGACCGTAGTCGACCGTGGACCCGTCGGCCAGCGTGACCGACGCCAGGCGTCCCGCGGCGTCCCAGGACAGTAGCCGGCCCATGCCGTCGTCGACGAGGTTGCCGTTGGCGTCGTACCGCAATGTCAGGGCGGTGCCGTAACCGGGATATCCCGTCAGGCTGTTGCTCACCCCGATGAGCCGGTCGCGGTCGACCGCGTCGTAGGTGTAGCGTGTGACGTTGACGCGGCCATCGGCGAGTTCGGTGGTGATCTCCACGAGGTTGTCGATACAGTCATGCGCGAACGTCTGCCGGGTGTAGGGTGCGTCCCGTTCGTCCCGCGGCAGTTCGTCCTGCGCGGATGCCTCGATCGCGTGATCGACGAGTCGTCCGCGTGCGTCGTAGTCCATCGTTTCGTGTCGAACCTGCCGCCCCCCCTCGCTCGCGTCGTACCAGGTCTTGCTCCGCACTTTGTCGTCGTCGGTCCATTCGATCGCCATCCGCCGTCCGTCGACGGAGCCGTCGCTCGCGAGGTGTTGCCAGGCGTGCGCCGCGATCCGGCCCAGCGGATCGTAGTCGCGTCGTTCGATGACCCTGCGGGCCGATCCGTCGGTCGCGAGGGTATCGCGTCGTTCCAGCCGGGAGAATGCGTCGTAGCCCAGCGTGATCCGCACGTCGCGGTCGTCGATGTAGTCCATCCTGCCAAGGGCGTCGTAACCGATCTGCCGCGACACGCCGTCGACACCGGTCTTGGTCAGCTCCCGGCCAGCGGGAGAGACCTCGACCTTGCTCGTGCGCCGGACATCGCCCTGGATCGTGACGTCCTGCTCGGTCATGCGGCCGAGATAGTCGGTGCGGATATCCATGACGTGGCCGGACGTCTCGACGGTCGAGGGCAGGCCCAGGCGTCGGTCGTAGCGGGCCGTCCTCAGGTTGGCGTCGGCCCGTTCGCCGGTACCCCTGAGGGTTGCCGACAACAGCACTTCCTGCAGGCGGTTGTCGTAGGTCATCTCGATGCGCCCACCACCGGGCATGGTCTTGGCCGATGCGTTGGCCTGGTCGGGCCGGTATTCGTGTCGTGTCACCAGGCTGCCGGCGTCCTCCCGCAGCAATCGACCCAGGCCATCCCATGCGCGCTTGCCAAGCGCCAGCGCTGGAGCGCCATCGGGCGGAAGCACGTTCAATGTCGCGATCAGTTCGTCTGCCTGCCCAGGGGCGTACTCGCGTACCACCGTCGTGCCGTCCGGGAGCTGGGTCGTGGCCAGCCGGTCGTAATCGTCCCAGGTCTGCCGCGTGACCCGGCCGAGCGGATCGGTCACCGCGACGCAACGCCCCAGCCCGTCGTAGTCCCAGCGGGTGGCGGGCATGGCGTTGGGTGTGCCGTCGGGGTTCCATGTGCCGCGCCGCGCAAGGCGCTTGCGTCCGGCCGCATCCGTGTGGGTTTCGGTCCAGCCGGTTCTCGTGCCGTCGCCATGTTCCTGCCACTGAAGGGTGCGCGAGATCACCTCGTCGCCGTAAAGCGACGCGTCCGACAACAGGGAGGTACCCGTCAGCGTCCGGCTGCCATCGGGCGCTTCGACGACGCACGCTTGCCCCCAGTCGTCGTAGGTGTAACGGGTGGTCCATGCCCGTTCGAGCCCGTCGGGGAGGTAATCGCGACGCGTCTCGCTGAGCACCTGTCCCATCGCATCGTGGACGGCGTCTTCCACGGGGGCCAAGGCGACGGCGGAGATGGGTTCTTCCTGCCGTGTCCGGTGACCGTATTCGTCGAGCCACGTGCGATGGCGAAGCCCCGTGACGCCGGTGCGCTGCACCCAGCGCCGTCCCGCCTCCAGCAGGTAGTCCCACCGCGTTTCGACCCGATAGTCGGGATCGTCGGGCGAGGCGACTTCGCTGACCATGCGTCCGAGCAGGTCGTAGCGATAAGCCGTGCGATTGCCCGCGAGATCGCGGTTCGATTCGGTCAGCCCGCTGACGAGATGGACGGTCACGCTGGAGCTGTTCCGGATGCCGTCGTGCGTGGTCTGCGTGGTGAGTGTCGTCACCGTGCCGGCGTCGGCGTCGAGCGTGTAGCGGTAGTCGTGGGTGTCGGTCAGGCCGTCCTGCGTCCGGCTCTCACGTAAAAGGCTGCCGTGATGCGGTCCACGATCGTCGACGAAGGCCTGCACGGTGCGCTCCAGGACACGTGCCCCGTCCATGACGATCGCTTCCTCGCACGACTGCACGTAATAGTCGTGGGCCGACGACGCATGGATGCTGCGGATCGCGCCATATCGATACTGCGTGCTCCGGATCGGTCCGCGACCCTGGCCGGGGTCGATCTGCCGCGACTTGAGCCTGCGCACCTTCGCTTGCGGATCGGGCGGGCACGCCACGATGCCGTCGACGGTTTCACCCTCGGCGGGGTAGTACGTGGATCGCTCCGTGATACCGGTCGCGGTGTCGTAACGCGACAGCAGGTTACCCATGTCGTCGTAGGTGTTCTCGACTGTCGTGATCTGGCGGGGACCGTCCGGCTCCCCCGATCGGCGCTCGTACCGGGTCGTCGTCACCACGCGCGGCAACTGGAAGGTCGTCGGCTGCTCTTCGAACGGGACACTCTCGATGCCGTACTGGGTGTCGATCCGTTCGATGACGGTGCCACGCCGGGTTTCTTCCCGGGTGATCAGGTGGAACGGGTTATACGTACGCTCCACGACCTGCACGACGGCTGCCTCGCCCTGGCCGGTGGTACGGGTTTCCACGCATCCGTAGAAGAACGACCGGTCGAAGGGAAGATGAATCAACTGGTCGGTGCTGGACGCCCATCGCCCGACGACGGGATAGCCATAGAAATTGTTCTGGCCGAAGAGGTCGTAACGAAAGGTGCTGCGTTGCCTGACCGCACCGGACGACGCGTCCGAACGGATGCTCTCGGCGACGGCGGGCATGTATTGCCTGGGCGCGCCAGCGGGCAGTCGTAGCGCGGTGCGTTGGTAGGACACGCTCTCCCGCACGCCATCGGGCGTGGTCACCGAAGAAAGCAGCACGAGGCCGTTGTCCGGACGCTCGTAAGTGAATTGCCACACCGCTTCATCGGCCTCGTCGGCATCGGGGTTCTCGCCGTCGTGCGCGCGGCTTTGCCGATTCATCTGGGTGAGCGTGGGAATGGCGATGCGGGCCAGTTGGCGCCCCTCGATGACGCATGCGATCACGAGGGGATCGGCCTGGTGACTGTGAATGAGTATCTTCGGTGACGCGATGGCCGTGTAGTCGACGGTCAGCAGTTCGACGCCGTCGTCGTCGGTCACCTTGGCCAGGCAGGTATAGCCCGCACCCGTGACCTCCCAGTGCAGCGTGAGGCCGTCGCCGTTGGATTGGATGATGCGGTGGGTGCGCAGGACCTCGCCGATGCCTCGTGGCGGAGCGAGCGTTTCGATTTCCCCCGTGATGTGTTCCACCTCCGCGCGTACCGGCGAGAGCTGGGTGATGCGCAATGAGCAGCTGTCGAGCTTTCGGTCGGGGAAGCTGACAGGTCCGAGGTCCGTGAAGGGGCCGATCTTGTGCGTATCGCCCGTCGCCAGGCTGAGCATGAGCGCTTGCGCATCGAACTCCGTCACGCTCAGCCGCCATCCGGTGCCGAAGCCGTCGTCGATATTGCTCAACGGGCTATAGGCCAGGCGAAGGCGGAAATGCGGGCCGCGAAGGCGATTTCCCGCGCCGGTGGTCAGATCCAGCGAGGCGGTGTACATCCCCGTCCGGGGATCCACGCTGGCCTGGATGTGGCTGTAGAACTGGAACGCGGTGGAGTACATGTCCCCGTTTTCCAGGGTCATCCGTTGCATGGTCATCGTGTTGCCCGTCCTTGGGAGGTGGATCAATAAACGACAAGCTTGCCGCGATCGGTGTCGTCCAGGCGGACCATGAAGCGGCTCGTGGTGCCATAGTCGTCGAGTACAGCCAGCGCGATGGGGCCACGCGGCATGTTCGGATTGTCTGCGATCGGGACATCGTTTCGGGCGCAGACCACGATCGTGGCCAATCGCACCGTTCCGTTGGGGCGTGGTAATGGCGTGCTGCTCGGGGGGAGCGGGGTCATCCATTGGTAGGCGGTGTCGCCGGCGGACGCGAACCCGGTGAAACACGGGGCGTTGCCCATCTGGTTGCGCCAGTGAATCATGCCCGGCGGATCGCACTCGATGCGTCGGATCGGTACGGGAAGCGATAGCGTTACCACCATATCGTCGATCGGTAGCGGTTGGCGCTGTCCATTCAACGTGATCTGGCCGGGTTGGTACTGAGGCGCTGGTGCCGCCTGAACCTGGTGACGGTCGAGGTCGTTCTGCGCGTAGTAGATGTCTTCGCCCATCGGTGAGGTGGCATAACCGTTCGTCCGGTAGCGCCAACCGTCCCGGCTATCGAAAGAGAAGGCGATCGTCAAGCGCATGTTCGCCTGGTCTTCACCCGCCGATACATACAGGTCGACGTTCGTAAAGGCGGACGGCGTGGGCATGGCGTCCACGCCCGGGGACGCAGGGGCGGAGAGGGCACCTGGTTCGCCGAAACGGTAGCCTCGGTGCCGCCGTTGCGACGACCACCCGTCATTGACGTCGTCATCGTCCAGCGGCAGCGGATCGCCACCGTCATACGCTATGACCCGGATGCTGGCCCACTCGTCCGGTGTCGGCGTCGTGACGGCACCGCCTACCGTCATGCTGACGCCGAAACGGACGCGGCTTTGCTGTCGGCCGTTGGCAAGCACGACGGGATGATCGACCTGGACGTCGAAGCTCACCTGTACTTTTTCGGCGTTCATGTGGTCCGCGTGTGGTGGCGTGGTGGATCGATGTGTCATGGCAAGCTCCCGTCGGGCGATGTCCGATATCACGCCTTGGTCAACGTCAGCTGCGGCAGTTGCGTGCTGAACGCGAGCCTGAGCGCATGCTCGTTGCCGTAGACGTCCATCAGGTACAGCATCGTGGTGGTCACTTCCGGCGTGTCCAGGCCGGTGGATGTCTTGAAGCGCCCCCGCAGGTTGCCGGCCAGCACGCCGACAACCACGCTGTCCGCCGAGGGCGAATCGATGCCCCCGACGCACTGGCGCAGCATGTTGATGGGCTCGTACCGCGTGTACAGCCCGGCATCCGGCTGCCGCTGCGTGTGTCGCGCCGCCGTGGAATCTCCCTGTGCTCGCGTGGCGATCCGTGTGATGCATTCGATGGCGAGCCTGGCGATGCCGTTGGCCGACGCGTCGTCGACGCCATCGGCTGACGTCGGGCCACGTGTTTCGACGTCGACATAGCTCAGTGGCGGCAAAGGAAAGTGTTCCGGGCTGGCGGCGCCCGGCTGAGCGTAATAGCTCATGCCCCATAACCAGTTCGCGCCGAACGACCCATATTTGTAGACGGCAAACCCACTGGCGCCACCTTTGCTCCCACTGACCGATCGCAACGGGAAGCGGCGGCGGCCGAAGTTGACGTTGACCCGGCATTGAAACGCCCGGAAGAAATGGTTTTCGTTGCCGACCGGCTGCATCGCCAGTGACATATCCGGGTTGCGGTCACCGTAATCCTGCGTCGAAAGCGCTGGTCCAGCGACCGCATCAATGATCACCATCGAGTTGAACTGTCCTTCGCCATTGCCCAGTGGATCGTTGAACGTGATCGAACTTACGTTGGTCATGGCGGCCGGCCTGGAGGCCGTCGGGTAGCTCAGTTTGGCGCCGACCTGCAGCCTGGTGGCGACCGCGCTGGAGACGTACAAGGTCACCCTCTGCTGATTTGCCGGGGCGGGTGGGTGCGATGTCGCGCTAGCGTTGCCCTGGCTTTGCGCGAACGTTTCACCGCGGGCATCGCGCACCATGGTGATGACCGATTCGTCCCATTCGTAATCATTGCCCGTGGTCGACACCGACCAGTTGGCGGTGGCGCCCTCGCCGATCACCGCTCCGCTGCGGTAGTCGATCAGTTGCAGATGTGTCCCGATGTCGGATGCGGTCAGCGTGACGGGCATGCCGCGGTCGTCGCGCGCGATAAACTCGACCTGGATCTGGCATTGCTGTCGCCCGTTGGCGAACAGGCCGACGCTTTCCGGGCTGGCCGACGCGAAGACCTTGTAGATCTGGAAATAGGTGACCTGTGTCCAGGAGGCTGCGGTGCCGCTGTCGTTGATCGTGGTCATGGGGGAATCCTTTCCTGGGTGGAATAGCCGCTGATCCGCGCGGCGGGTGGGCGTGCCACGCCCTGCAACCAATCTACTCGCCGCGCCGGAAAATGCGATGGAAATCAGTGCCGGTATTCGTGGCCACGCCATGGAGATGCCTGAGCCGACAGCGAAATGTGTTTTAATCGCGTCGCACGATACGGCGTCCGGGATGACCGGTGCGCGGGGTTTGGGTATGCTTACGCCGTCAGCCGCCGTAGCTCAGCTGGATAGAGCGGTCGCCTCCTAAGCGACAGGTCGTGGGTTCGAATCCCGCCGGTGGCGCCAGTTCGATGATCCGACGCCTGCGCATCGCGGGATTGGACCGTCTTCCACCCTTGTCTTTCCCGTACGACAGGGTGCCGTGGCTTCGCCCCCGGCGAGCCGCGACGGTCTGGCGGCGCGACGTCATCCCCGACGCCTCGGCATAGGCGCATGGCATCACTGCGGATGACCCGTGTCGGTCGGACCAGGGAAACCCGCGAAAGGTCAGCGCGCCGTATAGCCTGTGGCAGGCAGGCTAGCCGCCGTCATCGGCGACGGCGCCGATCGGTGTGCCTTGGGTGAGGGGGGAGGTATGGCCTGGCTACTTTGCGTCGTATTTGACGCACCCGAACGCCTTGAGTTCGCTTTCTTTCGTTTTCACGCTCACGCTGACCGTTGCGCCGCCATCCGTCAATTCCACCGGGCGGGAAGAGAGGTTCAACAGCTTGATGACGTAAGCTCCCCATTTGTAATTCACGTCCGGCACTTTCAGTACCTTGAGCACGACCTCGTTGCTACTGACGGAGCAGTTGCCCTCGCGGTAAAGCACGATCTCGGTACCGGGTCGCAGATTGACGATCTTCAATGCCCGCAGGTTGCGTTTGCTTTCGTAGCAGAGGCGATGGTCCTCGATCCGGATGCGTCCGGAGGTCGCTTCGGGCGGAATGAAAATGGTGCAGTGGTTGCCGTCGTTATAGTCGTAGAAACGCAGGGCGGGCGTGTCGTTGAGTGCGTCCAGGCCGGCCGGTTGCTTCAGCAGCGCGTGCGCGGACGACGAGGCGGGCATCGCATCCTTCGCCATCGCGGGCCCTGCCGACGTGTTCCCTACGATGGCCAGCACCAAAACGATCTTCCAGCAGGACATGGCGTACCCTCCGTGGTTGGCGTTCAGGGAATCTGGTACGTCAGGCAGTAGAAATAATCGAAGGTGGCGCGATGCCGCGAGATGACCTTCATCGTTCCCTTCGCGTCGCCGTTTTGCGTCTCCCCGGCGAGCGGTAGCGACGCCTGATCCCGGGTGAAGTTCGCGAATTTGTAAGGTCCCAGCGTATAAGACGATCCGTGGTTATCCGCGGTAATCGTCAAACGGATCACATCCTGGGTATCTCCGCACGTGCGCTGACGGTAAAGCGTAATGACACTCCCGGCGGGAAGATTGTCCATGCGTATCTGGCGCGCGCCGTTATCCCAGTAGCTCGAGCATCGCTCGCTATCCCGCCATAGGCTCATCACGCCGATCACGCTGCGAGTGATGTCGATGGTGCAGTGGTTGGTTCCGGTGTAGTCGTACAAATAGATCGATGCGCCGG
The DNA here is from genome assembly GCA_913774655.1 of uncultured Luteibacter sp. Taxonomy (GTDB): domain Bacteria; phylum Pseudomonadota; class Gammaproteobacteria; order Xanthomonadales; family Rhodanobacteraceae; genus Luteibacter; species Luteibacter sahnii. Next base: position 9,410 of record CAJYHU010000485.1, read on the forward strand.
CGTGCGGATGGGGCGACGGTGAGGATGACGCTGCGAGATCCGCCTGGGCGGCGCTCGACGCGGCGATGGCTGCCAAGGGGAGCCACGTGCCAAGGATACGTCGCATACATGAATCCGACATGGCATCGCCCTCCGTGGCGATCGACTACCGGTGTCTATCCCACCAGTCGCGGGGCCTCACGTCGATATGCCTTGCGTCGTAGGGGCGTCATGGCTGCCCCAGGTGATCGATGCGTCTGACGAGGGTCCGTCAGGCGTCGTCCCGAACGACCATCAGGCGCACGTCGCTCATATCCTCGATCGCATAGCGCACGCCTTCCCGCCCCAGGCCCGACGACTTCACGCCGCCATACGGCATGTTGTCCACGCGAAAGCTGGGCACATCGTTGACGATGACCCCACCCTGTTCCAGTTCGTCCCAGGCGCGCATGGCGTGGCGCAGGTTGTCGGTGAACACGCCAGCCTGCAAGCCGAAATCCGAGTCGTTGACGATGCGCAGGGCCTCGTCGAAGGTGCCAAACCGTTGTAACAGCGCGACGGGCCCGAAGGCCTCCATCCTCTGCAGTTTCGCGTCGTGGGGTACGTTTTCCAGTAGCGTCGCCTCGAGCATCGGGCCGTGCCGCTGGCCGCCGCATAGCAGCGTCGCGCCACCTTCGGTCGCTTCGCCAATCCACGCCTGGAGACGTTCCGCGGCGGCCGTGTCGATCATGGGGCCAAGGAACGTGTCCTTGTCTTTCGGATCACCCGCTTTCAGCGCCACGACCTTCGCTACCAAACGCTGGCGCAAGGCGTCGTAGACGGCGTCGTGCGCGAGAATGCGCTGCACGCTGATACAGCTCTGCCCCGACTGATAGAACGCACCGAACACCAGGCGATCCACCACGGCATCGAGCCGTTCGCCCTGGTCGCCGTCGACGATGCAGGCTGCGTTGCCACCGAGTTCGAGCGTGACTTTCTTATGGCCCGCCTTTGCCTTGAGGTCCCAGCCGATGAGGCCGCCGGTGAAGGACAGCATCTTCAGGCGCGGGTCGGTGACCAGCGCCCCGGCGTCGCGGCCAAGCATGGGCAGGATCGAGAACGCGCCCCTGGGCAGGTCGGTTTCGGCGAGCACCTCGCCGATGATCAGCGCGCCCAGCGGCGTGCGTTCGGCGGGCTTGAGGACGAAAGGGCAGCCCGCCGCGATCGCGGGAGCAACCTTGTGCGCGACCAGGTTGAGCGGGAAGTTGAACGGCGTGATAAACGCCACGGCGCCCAGCGGCACGCGACGCGTGTACCCGTGGTAGCCCGCGCTGCGCTCGGAGATCTCGAGGTTGATCGTTTCACCGTTGATCCGCACGGCCTCTTCAGCGGCGATCTTGAACGTGTCGATCAGGCGGGTGACTTCGCCCGCGGCATCCTTGATCGGCTTGCCGGCTTCCACGCACAGGGCGTAGGCCAGTTCGTCACGGCGCTCACGAAAGCGCGCCACGCAGTGTTCGAGCACGGCCTGCCGGGCGTAGGGTTTGAACCGGCGCATCTCGCCGGTGGCCGCGTGCGCCGCGGTGATAGCGCTCTTCAGGGCGGCGGCATCCGGCAACGACACGCGCGTGGCGATCTGGCCGGTGTATTTGTCGGTGACGTCGAGCGTGGCGTCGCACGTGACCGGGGCATTGGCGAGGTAAAAGGGATAATGCGTCCGCAGCATGGACAGGGCCTCGGGGCGGGAGATGCGTCGATGATCGGCCCTGGGGCGTTCAGCGATCGTGAGGCGCCGTGTCGCGGCGGCTCAGCTGTCGCGTCGCAGGTGTATCTGGCCCTCGGCGAGCATCACCCGCACGCGTTCGCCGATGGCGACGTCGTCGGCCCGCCGCACCACGGCGTCGCGTTCGTCGAACACGATGGCGTAGCCGCGCTCCAGGGTGGCCAGCGGGCTCACCGCATGCAGCGTGCGCCCTTGCTGGGTCAAAGCCGCCCGCTGCCGCTCAATCGCGCGCTCCATGGCGCGCACGAGACGTTGCCGCAGTTCGTCGCCGCGCTGACGCGCCGGTTCGAGCCGCCGTCGGGGGTGGCAGGCAGCCAGGCGCGCTTCCAGGCGCGCCAGGCGCGCCTGGCGCAACGTGGCCGACTGGCGGGTGACCGTCAGCAGGCGACGGCGAAGGGTTTCCAGACGCTGCGTATCGCGCGCGAGACGGGCCTGGGGCCGCTGGGCGTTGAGTCGTGCCTGCCAGTGGTCGGCGCGCTGCGCCGCGGCCTGCAGACGGCGTCCCATCAGCGTGGCCATGCGCTGCCTGAGGCGTCGCAGCTGTCGCTCGAGGTCGGTGCTGTCGGGCACCAGCAGTTCAGCCGCCGCCGATGGCGTGGCGGCACGCAGGTCGGCGACGAAGTCGGCGATGGTGAAGTCCACCTCGTGGCCGACGGCCGAAACGACCGGCACGGCGCTCGCATGGATAGCGCGAGCCACCTCTTCATCGTTGAAGGCCCAGAGGTCTTCGAGCGAGCCCCCCCCCCGGGTCAACAGCAGTGCGTCATAACGGCCGCTGGCGGACGCCTTGCGCAGCATCGATGCGATCGCCGGCGGTGCCTCGCGGCCCTGCACCGGCACCGGCAGCACCTCTACCTCGGCGAGCGCGCAGCGACGGCCCAGAACGCTCAGCACGTCGCGGACGGCGGCGCCGGACGGCGAGGTGATGACGCCGATGCGCCGCGGAAAGGCGGGGAGGGGGCGTTTGCGCTCCGCGTCGAACAGGCCCTCGGCGCCGAGGCGTGCCTTGAGCTGCTCGAAGTCGCGCTGGAGCGCGCCTTCGCCCGCCGGCTCCATGTGTTCGGCTACCAGTTGGAACTCGCCGCGCGCTTCATAGAGACCCACCTTGGCGCGCATGAGCACGTGCATGCCGTCGGCGGGACGGAAGCGCAGCCGCATCGCGTTCATGCGGAACATGGCGCAGCGCACCTGGGCGTTGGCGTCCTTGAGGGTGAAGTAAACATGCCCCGAGGCCGGGCGCGCCACGTTGGACAATTCGCCCTCGATCCATACGCCCATGGGCAAGGCGTCGTCCAGCAGGTCGCGCACCAGCCGGTTCAGGGCGGAAGGCGTGAAGACGTGAGGCGTGTTGTCGGTGATGTCAGGCATGGACCGGTGAGCGTAACATGGTCAGTGACTTAGCCGTAACTCTTCAGTCCGCCGCGAGCTCGTTCGCCAACACGACCGGGGCCCACCCGTGAGCGCCGACCGCATCGGCGATCCGGGCACATCGATTACATCCGGAAGACGCCGAAGCGGCCCTGCTCGATCGGGGCATTGAGCGAGGCCGAAATGGCCAGGCCGAGCACGCGGCGGGTGTCCGCGGGATCGATGATGCCGTCGTCCCACAGGCGCGCGCTGGCGTAGTAAGGGTGGCCCTGACGCTCGTACTGATCGCGCACGGGGG
>CAJYHU010000486.1 GCA_913774655.1 uncultured Luteibacter sp.
CGTGTCGGTCGTCCAGCCGGCGAACGCCTTCGACAGGCCCGCGATCTCGATCGGATCACCCAGGCTCGTGCCCGTGCCATGGGCTTCGATGTAGCTCATCTGCCGGGCGTCAACGCCCGCGCCGCGCAGGGCCCGCTCCACCACCTTCGCCTGGGCGTTGGGATTGGGCACGGTATACCCGTTGGTCTTGCCGCCGTGGTTGATCGCGGAGCCCCGGATCACGCCATAGATGTGATCGCCGTCGGCCTGCGCCTGGGCCAGGGGTTTGAGCAGCACCGCACCCACGCCTTCGCCGGGCACGTAGCCTTCCCCGCCCTCGCCGAAGCTCTCGCAACGGCCCTTGGCGGAGATGAAGCGACCCTGTGCCAGTACCAGATACTTGTTGGGGTGGATCGACACGTTGACGCCGCCGGCGATCGCTACGGCGCAACCACCGCGCGCGAGGCTCTCGCAGGCCAGGTGGATCGCGGTCAGCGACGATGAGCACATGGTGTCCAACGCCATGCTCGGGCCGTGGAAATCGCAGACGTACGACACCCGGTTGGCGATCGAGGCGGGGCTGCCGGGCGCCGCGATGGCGTCACCCAGGGCCTGCTGCTGCGCGCCGTAGAGCTGGTATTCCTCGTACATCACCCCGGCGAACACGCCGACGTTGCCGTCCTCGGCCACGTTCTCGCGGGTGTAGCCGGCGTCCTCGAGCGTAGCGTGCACGCATTCGAGGAACAACCGCTCCTGCGGATCCATCAGCTCCGCCTCGCGCGGCGAGATGTTGAAGAAGCGCGGATCGAAGCGATCCACCCCATCGAGGAAGCCACCCCATTTGCTGTAGGTCTTGCCAGGCGCGTTGCGATCCGCGTCGAAGTACAGCGTGTGGTCCCAGCGATCGCCGGGAATCTCGGTGATGCTGTCGCGGCCCGCGCTGAGGTTGGCCCAGAACTGGGCCAGGTTCTCTGCCTGCGGGTAGCGGCCCGCAAGACCGATGATCGCGATGCCCTCATCGGCCACTGGCGCGCTGCGCGTCGCGAAGCGCGAGGCATGGCGCGCCGTCGTGACGCGGGACGGTACCGGCTGCGGCTGCAGCGACGGCGACGACGACGGCGATGTGCCGAACAGCGTAGCGAGCGCGGCGCGGTGTGCCTGCATGACGTAGCCCGCGAGGGCAGCCACGCTCTGGTATTCGAAGAACAGGGTCTTCGGCAACGGGCCGAACGTCTCTTCGAGCCGTGCCGTCAGATCCAGTGTCATGACCGAGTCGATGCCGTAGGCCTCCAGCCGGGCATTCGGATCGATGCGCTCGGGCGGCAGCTTCAGCGTGCCGGCGAGCAGGGCCACGAGGTGGCGCACCGTGCGTTCGCGCAGGTCGTCCGGTATCGGCGTGGGCCTTGGCGCGGCCGGCGCGACCGCCGTGACCGGCGCTGGCGTCGGCGCACCGAGCAGCGACTGGCGTAACGCCGTGAGGTTGCCTTCGGCCACCAGCACCTGCGGCGATCCCAACGTCAGGCCCTGGGCAAGCGCATCGAGACCTGCATCGCTGCGCAGGGGCGTCATGCCGATCTCACGTGCGAGGTAACGTCGGGTGGCATCGTCGACGCGCATGCCGCCTTCGTCCCACAACGGCCAGTTGACCGACAGCGTCTGTCCGTAACGCTCGCCCTGGGCGACGCGTCGTGCCCGATGGTGGGCGAACGCATCCATGAAGCCGTTGGCCGCCGCGTAGTCGGCCTGGCCAACGTTGCCGCGCGTGGCGGCCAGCGACGAGAAGCAGACGAAGGCGTCCAACGGCAGGTCACGGCTGGCCTCGTCCAGATACACCGTGCCGGCGACCTTGGCGCGCAGCACGGCGGCCAGGTCGTCCTGGCTCTTGCGCAGGATGAAGCCGTCGCGCAAGACGCCCGCGCTGTGCACGATGCCGCTCAGCCCGAACGCGTCGGCCGTATCGCGCACGCAGGCCAACACGGCGGCACGATCGCCGACGTCGAGCGGTCGATAGCGTGCCGTCGCACCCAGGGCATGCAGCTCGGCAAGCGTCTCGTGGATCGCCGCGTCCAGCGGCGAACGGCCGGTAAGCACCAGCACGGCACCCGGCGCACGTCGTGCGATGTCACGCGCCACCAGGCGGCCGAGGCCCCCCGCGCCGCCCGTGATGAGATACACGCCACCCGGCTTCCACGGCATCGGCGGTGTCGGCGACGCGGCCACCTCCGACCACGCGCCCACGTATCGCTGACCATCGACGTAGCGAAGGCACGCGGACGGCGCCGCACGGTTGTCCGCAACGATGCTCGCCACGTCGTCGGCCGCGCCGACGCGAATGAGCTGGCCGATCACCGCCGGGTTCTCCAGTGCGGCGGTGCGCAACATGCCCATCAGACCCGCGAACGCTTCGCCCGGCCCCCGGTCCGGCACCACCACCTGCACGAGCGCGGGGCCGGATGCCTGGAGCCAGGTCAGCAGCGAAGCGGCCGCGGTGCCATAGGCAGCGGCGAGATCGTGGACGAGCGGCACATGGGTCGCGTGGGGCAAACCCACCGGATCGATGCCGCAAAGCATCACGTGCTGCCGCTCCGGCGGCGTGCCGTGAGCCGCGGCCGCCTCGGCGCGCCATGTGGGCGTCGCCAGCAGCACGGTCGTCGTCGCCGGCCGGGGGCCCGACGGTGCGGTCCAGGGGCGAAGCGCCAGCGCGCGCAGGCTCACGCAGGCCACGCCGTCGTCATCGCACAGGTCGATATCGAACGCACGCGTGGCACCGTCGTCCGCCCAACGCAGCACGGCCCACATCGACGGGTCACAGGCACGGTGAACGGTGAGCGCGCCGAGCGACGCGGGAACCCATGCCTGGCCGTCGTCGTCCATGGCGCCGACGGTGGCCTGCATCGCGGCGTCGACGAGGCTGGGATGCAGGGTGTACCCGCCGAGCCGGACCGTCGCGGGGGCCGCGATACGCGCGAGCGCCATCCCGCGACCCACGGCGACCGCGTCCAGCGCGTGGAACCCGCGGCCGTAGGCGATACCCATGGCCTCGAAACGGCGACGACAGGTCGCGCCATCCATTCGAGCCACGTCGCACGCCGCCTTCAACGCGGCCAGGTCGTGCGATACCGGTTCATCGGCTATCGGGCGAAGACGGCCCTCGCTATGAAGGTCGTCGCCACGGATCTCGATACGCATCGTGCCGGCCTCGTCGGGCCCGAGGGTGACGTGCAGGTCGAGGGGCGCGCCACCCGCAATCACCGGTCGCGTCCATGCCAGGTCGGTCAGGGTCAGCGCGCCCTCATGCTCCAGGGCCTCGACGGCGGCGCGAT